>CACYBU010000051.1 GCA_902772665.1 uncultured Methanobrevibacter sp.
ATCTTCAAGTTCGAAAACCAGATCGGGTTTATACATTTTTGGATCAACAACTCCGTATTCTGTTTGTAGAATATTTAGTACTTTTCCATCTATTTTAATGAGTTCCAATAATTTTTGAGCATATTCCTGGCCATGTATTTTAAAAATCACATCCTCATGGAATTTCATATTTTCCCCTCCTAAAATTAAATTACTTTAATGCTATTTATTTTATTATATCTCGAATATATATTTTTTGATATGGGTTTGAGGCAATATTATAATGTTAATATAATAAACAATGATAAAACAATATTTATATCATCATATAATTGATTTAAACTAAAATCAATATTGCAGTTTTAGTGAAATATTTGAATATTATACAACATACTGTCATCTGGTAAAATTCGTCTTTGACGGGTTTGAGTTATACTATAATGGCGATGGGGTCAATATAATTTTTTAAGATGTATTTGAGTTCATTAGTTTTAGCTTGAAATTATTTTGTATTAAAAAAAGTAAATTGGGGGGAGGGATTGGGGAAAGTATTATTTCTCCGATATTTCGAATACTTTCATGGATGTTTTGCATTATCCGTCCCGAACCCATGCTATTGTAGAAGTTGATGATTTGATGTTTAACGTCATCTGACAGTTTGTAGTCAAGTTTAACAACAAGACTGGCTCCTACAAATTTTGTCTTAAATTATTTAATGGATATCCAGTTTGTTGGAATGTTTTTGGATTCGGCATTGTAGCTTCCGTAGGAATTGCTTACAAGTATTTTCTTACCGTTTGCATTCACATCGATAATGGACATGTAATTGTTTGGAAGATATGTAATCAATACGGAACCTCCCTTTTTTAATTCCTTAAGTGCACTGTTGAGGCCTCCGTCATAGAAGTAATGTGTTTTTAAATAAGCTTTTTAAGTTCGGGGATGTTAATTTTGTCATATACATTCTTCTCCGCCTGAAATTATTTCTCTGAATTGTATTTCCTCAGTGCCTAGCTACAAATGCTTGCAGATGCTGGTACGCAGTTATATCAGATATTTTGAAAGTCTTGAACTTCATAATATGTGTATGACTTTCAGTTAACGGAAACTGTAATCTCACCTTGACAGTAGTTGTATCTGTTCTTTTTAACGATTATTATGTTAAGTGTCAGTTAGATTACATTTTATTTCTCACGTTTGAGGATATGGTATGTGTTGGGGGGATTTTTGTTTTAAAGCATGTGTATTTGGACATTTTATTTGCAACTGCCTTACCTTTTTACATCTACCGGATACATGATGTATTCTGTTTTTTTTTTTTACAAGGTTTGTGTATATGGTTATATTCACATTTGCTTTTGTGGTTTTGGTGGCGGTTTTTACAGCATGACTCTGCTCTATATTCTCTGTTTTAATCTGGTTTTTTGATGAATTGGTATTTGAAGTGTCAGTTTCATTGGAATGTGTCAACATGTTTTCATCCGAATCCGTGCCGGATACGGTATTGTCTTTGATGCTTTCCTGAATATATTTTGTTGAATTATTGTCGCTTGCTGATACGGTGCCAAATATTAATAAATTAGAAGGTTGATTAAAAACTGTATTATTTTTAACTTTTTTGTTATGGTTTGTCTATTGTTGTTATTATTTAAAGTATTCTGAGGAATTCTATGCCGTTTGGTGAAGTAAAATTATAAATATAACAATTGTTAATATTAAGTATGGGGTGAGAAAATCAATGGATTTTTTAAGACAAAGTGATGTAATTCAATGGAAAAACGGAGAATACACAACCATTCGTGAAAACACGGTCGATGATGAATTTACCTACCTTTTCATCGATTATCTGCCTCCAAGGAAATTTTCAACATATCCAAAAAATCTGGATGACTTTGCAGTGGGTTATTGCCTTGGAGAAGGTCTTATTAAAGACTGCTCCCAAATTGAGTCAATCCGTGTGGAGGGAACAAATGTCCTCATTACAACAGTACATACCCACAGTCCTGAAGATGACCTTGAAAAGGAGGGAATCATTCAGAAAAGAAAAGGAAACTGTCAGCATGCATGTGTGTGCAGACTGCTTGAATATCAGGGTGTAAACTCAGACAATGCAGGTGGAATTCGCTCACAGCTTAAAACGATTACACCAAACATTTCAGATTTAACGGTAAGCGCAACCCAAATCATTAAGGATTTCAGATATTTAACTGATAATGCAGTACTCTGGCAGAAAACAGCGGGAGTTCACGCTGCGCTGCTTAAATATAAGGATAAAACAATAATCCGTGAGGATGTAAGTCGTCACGTCGCAGTTGACAAGGTTATTGGAGTAGCAGCAAGGAAAGGCTATGACTTTTCCGAGTGTCGGGTCATCTATAGCGGAAGAATGCCTGCAGACATGCTGATTAAAGTCGTAAGGGTTGGAATTCCCATTATCATTTCAAATGCCGCTCCGGCATCATCAGGCCTTGACGTTGCACGGATGGGAAATATTACTGTTGTAGGCTTTGTAAGGGACTGCAGGTTTACTGTTTTTTCAGCTCCCGAAAGGGTGGATTTGAAAAGTTAGTTTTAACAAAATATTTATATAACAATAGTTATATAATGATTATTGTTACAATATAACAATTGTAATATTAAATTGTGGAGGGATAAAAAGTGTGTGAAATATTTTGTTTTAACTCAAACAAGCCAAAACAGATAAACGAATGTTTAGAATGTTTCTATAATCACGCGGAAAATCATCCGCACGGATGGGGATTAGCTAATATGCAATCCAATGAATTTGTAATTAATAAAGAACCAATTAAAGCAACATGCAGTCCGCACTTAAAGGAAATATTGTCCAATCCGCTTGTAAGCAAAAATGTATTTGCCCATATTCGCCTCGCAACTATGGGTGAAATCATATCTCCCAATTGCCACCCGTTCATTGAAATGGACGATAATAACAGGACATGGATTTTAATCCATAACGGGACAATATTCGATTTCCCTCCAATTGAAAAATATCTGGAAATAGAAACAGGGAACACTGACTCAGAAAGAATACTATTATACATAATTGAGGAAATCAACAAATTCGAAAAAGGCAAAGGGAGCCCTTCAACAATAAAAGAAAGATTTGCAATACTTACAGAAATTGTCAAAGACATATCAAAGGACAACAAGTTAAACCTTATGATTCACGATGGTGAGCTAACATACATCCACTCAAACATGAGAGACACACTGTTTTACCTTAAAAACGATGACGGATTTTTAATCGCCACAACACCGATAACCGATGATGAAGAATGGAAACCCGTTGAATTAAATAAGCTATTCGGTTTGGTAGATGGAACCATAATATTTGAAAGCCCCGAGCATGAAAACGAGTTCATACTGACTCCGGAACATGAAAAACTTCTTGAAGACTTTCAAAATTCACTAAACGGGGAGTGAGTCCATGCCTGATACAATCACACAGGAAATGATTGAAAAGAAAATATATAGGCAGTTCATACACCCGACAAATCAGAGAAAGGATTTCATAGGAATTGAAATCGAAATACCGATTATAAATCTGAGTAAAAGTGCCGTTGACTTTGACATTGTCCACAATACCACTTCACAGATTCTAAAGAAATTCGCTGATTTCAAAAAGGAGGGCATCGACTACAGCGGCAATATCTTTTCAATTAAAAATGGGAAAACCGGTGACATAATCTGTTATGACTGCTCCTACAATAACATTGAATTTGCAATGGGCCGTGAAAAGGACCTCTTCACAATAAACGACAGATTCATTATGTACTATTCATTTGTCAAGGAGGAACTCGAAAAGCACAATCACACCCTGACCGGAATGGGCATAAATCCATACAGAAAATACAACAGTGACATTCCGATTCCGTCGGAAAGATATCTCATGCTTTACCATCATTTGAAGTCATTTAAAAATTATCAAAACGTTCCGATGTATTTTCACAACTACCCCGAATACGGAATGTTTTCATCAGCCTCACAGGTACAGCTTGACGTGTACAGGGATGATTTGGTAAAAACAATCAATGTTTTTTCAAAAATCGAACCGATAAAGGCGATACTATTTTCAAATTCCGTTTTTCTTGATGAAAACAAACATGTAACATGCTTTAGAGACGCCCTGTGGGAGTATTCCACTCACGGCATAAATCCCCATAACATTGGAATGTATGATATTGAATTCAACAGTATCGATGATTTGGGGGCGTATCTTGAATCACTGAACATATACTGCGTAATGCGCAACGGCTCATACATCAATTTCCCAACCATGAACCTTCAGGAATACTTTAAACGGGAATACGTTAGGGGAGAAATCTATTCAAACGGAAAATATGAATATGTTAATGTCAAACCTGAAATAGATGATATAAACTATTTAAGACCATTTAAATTCATCAATCTGACATTCCGGGGCACTGTTGAGTTTAGAAGCGTCTGCACCCAGCCGATATATGACTCGATGACGGTTGCAGCTTTTCACCTCGGTCTTAAAAACAATTTGGATAAACTGGCAGAGCTGATTATTAATGATGATGTAATATACCATAAGGGATACACAGCAAGGGAACTTAGAAAACTCCTGATTCAGGAGGAACTCCCATCATTTATCGATAAAAACGGATTATGCAGACTTACCAAAGACATCATTGACCTGGCCGCTGAAGGATTAACTCAAAGGGGAATGGGTGAGGAAATATTTCTAAAACCACTGTATGAACGTGTAAAAAACCATACTAACCCCGGAAAAAATATCATTGAATCCATGCACAGTGGTATTGAATTGGAAAAAATTATTAAAGATTATGGAAAAATTAAAAACTAGTGAGTGGAATATGGAACTGATTAATTTGACTAAAATTCCATCAGAGGAAATTTTAGCCGGTTTGTTTGGAATAGAATGGGAGGCACTCAGGGTAAAAGGTGACGGTAATCTTGCTTTAAGTCCGCATCCTGAAGTGTTCGGTGATAAACTGAAAAACCCAGTAATCACCACGGACTTTTCAGAAAGCCAGATAGAAATTATCACGCCGACATTTTCAACAATAGATGAGGCATTCGCCACATTCTCACTTCTGGCAGATATAGTTAATTTTTCACTTTCGGATGATGAGTACCTATGGTTTCAGTCACTTCCAGCAATATTGCCCTATAATGACGATATTCCAATAGCAAAGTATTCTGATGAAGGCAAAGACTCCCAGAAATATCGTGAAAATCTTGCAAGCAAATACGGCGTTAAAAAACAGATGATTTCAGGGGTCCACTTTAATTTTTCATTCACAGAAAATTTCATCAGAAAACTCCATGAAATAACCGAATCGGAACTGACCATAAGGGAATTCAAGGACGAAGTCTATTTAAAGATTGCCCGAAACTACCTTAGGCACTGCTGGCTTATAATATATCTGACAGGATGTTCAATAGGGTCCCATGAATCATTTTCCCGTGACTGCATCCACCTGATGGATGAGGTTGACGAATATGGCAGTCATTACTCCACAAGAGGACCTTCCCTTAGAAACTCCTCCTGCGGATATAAAAACCTCAAACGGCTGTATCCAAGATACACATCCGTAAGGGAATTTGTCAGTGATATCAGTGATTTCATCGAAAGGGGAGATCTCTCCGAAGCCAAGGAACTCTACACCCAAATCAGACTGAAACCTAAAAACCCGGTTGATTTACTTAACTCTCTTAAAAATGACGGCATTGAATATATAGAAATCAGAACACTTGACATCAATCCGTTTTATAACTGCGGTCTTGTAGAGCACGACATGAAATTCCTGCAGTTGTTTTTAATATATATGCTTGTTAAAAGCGAATCAGATTTCGTCTGCTGGCAAAAAGAAGCGTTCATCAACGAAGAGACGGTTGCCGAAAGGGCATATGATGAATCAATAAGGTTGATGAGGGACGGTGATGAAATAACTCTTAAAAAATGGGCATATGAAATAATCAATGAGATGTATGGAATGTGTGAAGTTCTGGGCTTTGATGAATTCGACACATTAAAACTGATGCATGACCGTGTACTTGACCCTGAATTGACATATGGTAAAAGATTGCTGGCATTAATCAGGCAGCACGGTTATATTAATGCTCATATGAATCTGGCAATAAACAATAAAAAAACAAGTGTTGATTTGATAAGGGCAATGGATGAAAACGATTCTCCCGAATTCAAGAAGTATTTTTCACTTGCCCTTAAGGATGCTTAGGTTTTAGAGTTCATCCAGTGAAAATGAACCTAAATCAAGCAGATCAAATGTTAAAATTTCAGGTGCAACGGTTACTTTTCCAACTCCGGTTATTATTTTATAGGCTTCAAATGCCTCAAGACAACCAATCAGATTTGGTGTTGGACCGATTACCGGCGGAACACCTGATGTTACATTTTTAAGCTCACAGATAGTTTCATCATCTAATTCTTTTCCGGTTGAAGGCAGGTTAAACATTTCTTCATAGGTTTTTGCACTGTCAGGTAAAAACACTGTAATCTGACCCATGGTTCCATGTATGGCTCCGTGAACATAAGGTATTTTCATCTCACGAGCTTTTCTAGACACTATTACTCTTGTAAGCACATTGTCAAGTGCATCAATCACGATGTCTGAGTCTTCTATGACATTGTCGATGTTTGTCTGGTCTATGTGTTCATTGAATTGGGTTGTTTTAACGTAGGGGTTAATCAGTCTTACTTTTTCAGCTGCAACGCTGCTTTTGACAAGACCCAAATCGGAAATTGTTGCCAATGTTTGCCGGTTAAGATTTGACAAATCATAAGTGTCTTTATCAACTAAAACCAGTTCTCCAACACCCATTCTTGCAAGCATTTCTATTGTTTCTCCACCTATTCCGCCACATCCGATAACTGTGATTTTGGCATCTTTGAATCTTTCCTGTTCGCTTCTTGTTACTATACTCATTTGCCGGGATGCGATTTCCCAGTATCCGTCACCAATGTATCTTGTCGGCATGTTTTTATCACCTAATATAACAATAGTTATTTTTAATATTTAAAGCTTCTTGAATGGAGATGTTAATCTTTTTTACGCACAAAAGTAAAAATTGATATAATCTCGTAAAATTACAAAATAAAATCAATAATTACTTTATTTCATAATAGCTAAATTTAAATATCTTAAAATACAATATAGTATTGTTAAATTAAAGGAGGTTAAAATTATGGCTGATATGAAAGTTAATAATTGGCGACATGTCAAAGTCTATCCTGTAGATAACAATATTGACAGAGGCAGTATCGAGGAATATAACCAGGTTCTGGCCAATACTTCAGTATTTGATGAAGTTGGCGAATATCATATGATAAGGCATTTTAAAAAGTTAATGCAGGATTCAGCTCGCCAAAAAAAATTTAGTCTTTTGGTAAAATTTGAATATCTTTCATTAAAGGATTTAAATCTGATGAGAAATGTTTATAACTACTCTGTCGTTTTTGCTAAAAGCAATCGATATGCCGAACTGTGTTTCTTTCGCACACTCTCAATGGCATGAAGATGATGTTTTTTCAGTCTTTTGTAAAATCGGCAAATTTTGATTAAAAATTGAAAAAGAGATTATTTGCCTGAAATTGTGCTGAAACTAAAAAAAACACACTGGAGGTTGTAGGTCATTTCTTTTCAAAAAAACTTTTAAACCCGAACGGGGAGCATTTAATTTCCCCGCCATTTTTTTTTAAATATTTCTTCTTAAAAGTGGCAGTATGTCCATAAATGCATTCAAAGCGGTATCATAGTTTTCAAGATTATGACCTTCTATCAATCCGTCCCCATAAATTGTTATATTGTTTGAACAGATCTTTTCATCGTTTTCGAAGGTTATTCTGCTTAACTTTTTTTTAGTATTTTCAAGGTTTATGGTATACGGAAGCCGGTAGGAAAATGAATCGCCATCATAACTGATTATGATGTGGTCATTATCTTCAATTTCTGACAAATTTAAAGCAATTTTTTGAAAACCTTGCTGTTTTAATTCATCGTTTATTTGTTTAAATTTATCTTTTGATAAAATTTCATTAATATTATCCACTTCAACAATACCAATTGAATTTAAATCCCTGACTTTGACGATTTCACAGTTGGTGTTATATGTGATATAGTCTTCGCATCGGCTGATTCTTTGAATTTTTTTGCGTGTTACGTGAGTGTTTGAAGGTATTCTTGTTGCAAGACATGTAGTTGATTTCGAATAGCAGATGTTATTTCTGTTCAGATACTCGTGAATTTCTTTTGAAGTTAATCTGGCTGTTATGAAAGGGGTTTTAAAGTTCTTTTCATAGGTAATCAGAATCCCTGGTCTGTCGTTTACAAGGTCGCTTAAGTTGTTTCCGTCACAGATAAAGTCATATCCATTTTCAAGAGCTGTTTTCCGGATTGCAGAATACATCCGGCTGCGGCAGGTATGGCATCTTTCGGGTCCGTTTAATAGAAACTCTTTATTTTCATAAAAGTCGATGTCGATTACCTTGTGGTTTATGTTGAATGTTTCACAGGTTTTTCGGGTGTGTTCAATGAATCCTTTTGGAAACAGATGATTGTCGATTGTAATTGCCAGGGTGTCTGATGCAACTCTTGAGGATAAGTATGAAAGCAGGGTTGAGTCGGATCCTCCCGAAAACCCTATGGCCACCATTTTTCCTTTTAAAATATTTTCCACAACATTTATTTTTTCATCTATGTTCATATTATCACATACCTAATGTATATAACTATAGTTATTTTTTTTAGACTTAAATATATTTTGCCTTTCTGTTAACTATTTGCGGGCAATAACAACCATGATGTAATCATTTTCCTTAATATAACTTTTAACACTCATAAAACCTGCATTTAAGAGGTATTTTTTCAATTCTGGTGCGGTATAGACTCTCATTCCTTCAACGGTCGCCAGCCATTTTTCATCATCGGGATGATTTCCGTCAGTGCCTTGGGCAATCATGAACTGTCCGTGGGGTTTGATGATTCTTGAAACTTCTTTAAATGTTTCACTTATTTCAGGCCAGAAATAAATGATTTCAAATGCGCTGACTAAATCATATGTTTCATCGCAAATAGGCATATCACATACATTGGCTTTTATGACTTGGCATCTTCCCGTGGATTCGTTCCTTTTTTGTGATTCGGCAACTGACACTTCGGAGTAGTCAAGTCCGTCAACATTTTTTTCAGTTAATTTGAGGAATTTTTCAATATTCACTCCGCCGCCGCATCCGATATCAAGTATTCTGTCATTTTCACCAACATTGATGCATTTGAATACAAATTCCGATATTTCTTTGTGGTTTTCGTTCATATTTTGTATTGTTTTAATGCCTTCGCTGCCGTGTGGTCTCATGCACTGATCGATTTTTTGAGCAACCATAATAAAACCCTTACGGATATTTTACTATTGTGTTTAATTTTAAAAACTTTTATATATTTTGAATTTATAATATATTTTAAGGGATTCAAAATATAACAATTGTTAATCAAGTAAGGGGTAATATATTAATACTTTACTTGTAATAACTACTAGTATAGTAAATTTTAAATTTATTAATTTAATGGTGAAAAAAATGAATAAAAAAATCACATTTGTTCTAGTGTTGGCACTTGCTGCATTTCTTGTAATGGGATCAGCCAGTGCAGGACTCTTCGACTTTTTAGGTGGAGGATCAGACACTGTAAAAATAGGTTATTTGCCTTCAGACCATGACTCTGCATTATTTGTTGCAGACGCTCAGGATTTATACAAAGAAAAAGGAATCAACATAGAACTTGTTCCATTCAACAATGGTGGGGATTTAATGACTGCTATGGCCAGTGGCGATATATCTGTAGGTTATGTGGGAATTTCTCCTGTATTATCTTCAATATCTGCTGGCGTTCCTGTAAAAGTTATTTCCGCTGCTCAGATAGAAGGTAGTGGAATTCTTGTAACCAAAGATTCCAATATTCATAGCGCACAGGATTTGGCAGGTAAAACTGTTGCAACACCTGGTGAAGCATCAATTCAGCACGTATTGCTTGCATCATACCTTGCTGAAAACGGAATGTCTGCAGATGATATCAATGAATCTGCAATGAAAGTTCCATCAATCAACGATGCTTTAAAAACCGGTAGCCTACCTGCAGCTATTACTTTCCAGCCTTATGTAAGTCTTGGTGAAGCCGATGCAAACATTGAAGAACTTGTTGATTCTTCAGAAATCGCTCCGGGTCATCCATGCTGTGTTGTAGTAGCATCAGACGACTTCCTGAAAAACCACAAAGACACAGCTAAAGACATTGTTGAAATCCATGAAAAAGCAACCAAATTCATCAACGACAATATTAAAGCAGGTAAAACTGCAGAAGTAGTTAAATTATTACCTTCTGATATTGTAGCTAATGAAGATGCGGAAGCCAAATCATTGGAAAGCTTCCCATTTGTCTCCGGTTTAAGTGATGAATATAAAGCGGATGTTGATGTGTTCCAAGGTTTGGAAGTAGAACTGGGAATCCTAAACAGTACAATTCCACACGAAAAGTTATACTGGCAAGCATAGTTTTTAACTATGCTTTATTTTAATTTTTTTCATATTCAGCTCTTATAGTGGCCATTGATCTTTTTGTCTTTTCATCTGAAACTTTTTCAATCACACGCTGATTTTCAATAACTCTTGCCATATATTCGCTTCTTTTATCCTCATCAACAATTTTATACCTTGAAAAATTAACAAGGCATTCGATAAGACCACTCATTCCACGGTTAAATGCTATTACATTGTCTTTTATAACAATTTCCCTGATTTTCCCGGTTATAAAGTAGATGTTATTGTTTCCTTTGACTGGGAAATTTTCGGGAGTCCTGATATCAACATTTTCAACATCCACAATAATGTATGCAGGAGTGTTTTTAACAACGGCAATGTCTAAATCGTCACTGTAATATTCATCGCCAAGACAGTCCAGTGTGGCATAGGTGAAAACCAGAGGGTCACGTGTAACATTGACCACATATTCTCCAGTATCAAGAATGTTTTGCAATGTTTTTGACCCTTCAAATATATGGCAGTGAACTTTATCACCGCCCAGATAGATAAAGGCAAATGCTCCTGCATTTTTAACTCCGTTTTTATTGACGGTTGTTGTAATGCATTCATACTGAAGGTCTTTTTCAATTCCAATTCTTTTCAATTCATCTTTCATTTAAATCACTCCTGAAATCCATATGCAATTCTGTTGAGATTTAAAAAATATGTTTGCAAGTGAACAGATTACTTCCCGAAGCTTCACTGCTTTTTTGGGCTTCAATGTATTGTGGAAATGTCCGGGATCCGTTTTGAAAAAAGAAATAACATTCCTTAAAGTTGAATTTGTCCCGATTCAAGTCATCCACAATATCCCTATAGATTCGATTTAAACCGTTAAGGGATTCTTCAAGCATTTTTTTATATCATCGGGGGAATCTGAGGCTTTTGAAAAACGCTATTAAATCTGACAATTGAGATGCTATATGTTTTTAAATCAATTTCCCCTCACATCCAATCACAAAAAAATAAAAAAGAGTTAATTTTCTCTGATGAGAAAATTATAATTTGATTTTAATATCAAGAGCACTTGATCCTTCTTCATAAACGAATATAGGATTGATATCAAGTTCTGATATTTCAGGGAAGTCCAGAGTTAATCTTGCTACTCTTTTAATAGCCTCCTTGACTTCCTCAACATCACAAGGTGCCTCTCCACGGTATCCTTCAAGCAGTTTGGATACTTTGGTTGAAGCAATCTGTTCCTCGATTTCCTGGGAACTCATTCCCTTTGCAAGGTTGAATGAAACGTCCTCAATAAGATTGACGTAGATTCCGCCCATACCGAAGGCAATCATAGGACCGAATTGTTTGTCACGAATCATACCAACAATGACTTCTTCACCTGAATCCATCATTTTCTGCACTTCCACACCGTCAGGGACAATATCTGGGTGTGCAGCCTTAGCGTTTGCAATGATTTCATCATAGGTTGCTTTTGCCTCATCTGCATTGGTTATTCCAACCTTTACACCTCCGATATCGGATTTGTGAAGAATTTTGTCTGATGCAATTTTAAGTACAACAGGGAATCCCATTTCTTCTGCAAGTTCGCCTGCCTCGTCAGCGGAGGTTGACAGTTTGATTGGTGCTGCTGAAATCCCATAGGCTTCAGCAACGGCATATGCTTCACTTCCAAGCAGAGTATCTCTGCCATCAGCTTTGACTTTTTCAAATATTGCCTCCACACTGTTTCTGTCAACATCATCAATGTTGTCGATTACGTCATCGTAGTTTCTTTCTTCCAGTCTTGCGAACTTAACCATTGCTTCGAGTGCGGTTACTGCGGTTTCAGGGAATACGTAGGTTGGTATTCCATTTTCCCTTAGAGCATCGTTTGCATCCTCAAATGTTGGTCCTCCCATATTAACAACAAGAACCGGTTTGTCGAATTTCTTTTTCTCTTCAATGATTGCTTCGGCAATTCCGTCTGGATCGGCAGATGCAGTCGGACAGACCATTACGATTAAACTGTCAACATCTTCATAACCTAAAACGAGTTCAAGTGACTCCTTATATCTGATTACAGGGGCATCTCCAAGCACGTCAATAGGGTTTTTGGCACTTCCCTCTTCGGTAACACATTTTTTTAATTTTGCAGTGGTTTCCTCATCAAACTGAACGAGTTCAAGTCCGGCTTTTTCCATTGCGTCCACGGTAAGTACTCCTCCACCTCCAGCATTAGTAATGATGGCCACTCTGTCTCCTTTTGGAAGAGGTGCTTTTGAAAATGCAAGTCCAAGGTCAAATAACTCAGCCATGGTTTCAACACGCATGATTCCTGACTGGTGGAATGCTGTGTCGAATGCAAGGTCACTTCCCGCCAGCGCCCCAGTATGTGAGGATGCAGCAGCCGCTCCCGCTGAACTTGAACCTGATTTAAGTACAATAATAGGTTTTTTGTGAGCGGTCTCCCTCATTGTTCTTACAAAGTCATCGTCATCGGATATGGATTCAAGATAACAGATGATTACATTGGTTTCATCGTCTTCGGCCAGATACTGCAACAATTCTATTTCGCTTACTCCTGCCTTGTTTCCTAAACTGATAACTTTACTGAATCCGATTCCAGATATTATACTCCAGTCGATGATTGCCACCATCATTGCTCCACTTTGTGAAATGAATGCCATGTTTCCGGTTGGAGGCATCATCTGTGAAAATGAACCGTTTAATGGAGTATGGGAGTCAGTTATTCCTAAACTGTTTGGCCCGATTATATTAATTCCATATTTTTCTCCAAGTTCAGTTAATTCCGCTTCTAATTTAGCTCCTTCTTCACCAACTTCTTTAAAACCTGCGGTGATGACAACCATATTTTCCACGCCGACTTCACCACAGTCTTTTACAGTATCATTAACAAAAACTGATGGGATGGTGATTATTGCTAAATCAACTTTTTCAGGAATGTCTTTAATGTTTTTATATTCTTGTTTACCTAAAATCTCCCCACCTTTGGGATTAACCGGATATATTTTTCCTTCAAAGCCATCATTGATAAGATTATCTACAATGATGTATCCCACTTTACCTGGTGTATTTGAAGCTCCGATAACAGCTACAGATTCAGGTTTAAACATATTATTGAGATTTTTCATAAAATTTTCTCCTTTATATTTAACACTATTTAATTTATAATGATAAATAATTAACAATTATTTATAATTTTATTTTTGTTTTATTCATTATATAAACGTATTGATTAGATTAATTTAAACCTTTTTAAGTCAGTTTTAACCTATATTTTTTGAGTATTTGAATTTTACCTATTATGAAAATTATTTAATATTAGAATTTATATAGATATTAATAAATCTGTTTTATTAATTGAATAAAAGTGAGGAGGAATATGAGTTTAATCATAGCATATGTTGGAAAAAAAGGCTGTGTAATGGCTAGTGATAAAAGAAGAATAGCCTATTTTGGAAACAATAGAGAAGCCTTAGAAGAGGAATTATATAACGGTAGCATTACAAATGATGAAGAACTAAAAAAACGAGCTAAAGAGCTTGATGTTCCAATTAAAGTTACAGATGATGCCGATAAATTACGTGTTGTTGGTAATTCAATTAGGGGTGAAGTAAGTACTAAAGGAACTCATGAAACAAAAAGAAAGAGAATTTATGGTACTACTAATGGTTATCAAATTGTAGAATTAATCGGCTCCGAAACAAAATCTCGCCGAGCTGGTGAAAAGGGAATTATTTTATTCGGTAATGATTTTGCCAAAAAACAAGCTGAAATATTGATTAAAAGAAGATGGAAAGCTTCTCAAAGCTTAAAATATATGGGTGATATTTTTGAAAGTATACTGTCAGACATTTCTCAAAAAACACCGACTATTGGTAAAACATTTGATGTTTTAATAAAAAACCCTTCATTCAATTCATCTGAAGCTCAAAAACATTTAAATATTACTATCGATGCAGATATTAAAGTTTTAACAAAATATAGGCAACAATTAACTGAGGATATGATTCAAAAAACTAGAGAAATTGAATTGGCTAATAAAATCATTGATAACGGTTCAATTGGTGAAGTGGTCTCAATTGATGGTAAAATGATTGAAGTTAAGCTGAACAATAAAACACAAGCTTTTAATTTCAATTGGAAACCTTTGGCCGGTCCAAATCAAAATGTCATAATGTTTAGTGAAACATCTGATGTTAAAATAGGTGATAAGGTTATAATTAAAAATGAGGTTTTATGTCTTAAAAAGAATAGTTCTCCATTATCATGTAATATTATTTTATGTTCACTATGAGGAATTTAAATGAAATTAATATTCTTAGGGACTGGTGGAGGAAGATTTTCTGCCATTAACCAAAGAAGAATGACCGGTGGATTCAGAATTGAAAATTTAGGTGGAAAAAATTATCATATTGATCCTGGGCCTGGAGCTTTAGTTAGAACTTATCAGTTTGGTCTTGATCCCAGAAATCTTGACGGGGTTTTTATCTCACATGCACATACTGATCATTATAATGATGCTGAAATTCTTATTGAAGCAATGACTCGGGGTATGACTCAATATAATGGTTATATTTTTGGTTCTAAAAGTGTTTTAGATGGATATGAACAGTGGGGTCCATGTATTTCAAAATATCATCAATCAAAATCCAAAGTTATCAAACTGGAAAAAAATGATATAGCTAAATTTCGCAGTTATTCAATTAAAGCGACTCCAACATTGCATGGTGACCCGGTGGGTGTCGGTTTTCAAATTGACTATAACGGCTTTAAAGTATCATATACTTCAGATACGGGATATTGTTCTGATTTATCAGAGGCTCATGAAGGAGCAGATATTTTAATTTCAAGTGTTCTGCGTCCAGGAAAAAAATCTATAGATGGTCATTTATCATCTAGTATGTTTATTAAATTGTTAAAAGAGATTAAGCCTAAATTAGCTATAATGACTCATTTAGGTCTCAAAATGATTTCATCAAATCCTATTCGTGAAGCTAAAAGAATAACCCGATTAACTAATGTTAAAACTCTGGCCGCTTTTGATGGAATGTCACTTGATATTAATTTTAGCCATCCAGGCAGAACCCGTATTGTTTCACTTAAAGACGTTGATGCACCCTATCACGGTTCAAATAAAAATTTATCAAATTTCGAGAGAAGGCATACAAAAAAATTAGCAATAAGAAATAATGAAACAGATGAATTTAGAAATATTAA
>CACYBU010000052.1 GCA_902772665.1 uncultured Methanobrevibacter sp.
GAAATTCGAGGTGATTTTTTCATCTGCCGGTGAAGTAGCATTATTTATCAGATACTCTGGTGATGAATGTTATTTGGAGAATTCAACGGTTCAAAACTTAACAGTATCTAAATGCGAATCACGCATTGCAGTTAATGTTAATAACATTAATGTTGGAGAAATCGCCCAAATCAACATAACTGGATCAGAGGATATTTCAGGTGAAGTAACTGTCAATCTAGATGATATCAACTACACTACGGTAATTAATAATGGATTTGCAATGTTAAATGTCTCCGACTTAGAATGTGGTATTTATAAAATTTCTGTGAAGTATCTGGAAAATGCCAAATATTTCTCATCACTGGCGACTCAAAACATATCTGTCAGTAAAATACAGTCAATCATATTGGCCTCAGATGTGATTTGCGAGTATAATGGTGGAAACTATCTAGTTGCAACATTAAAGGATGAGGACGGCAGACCAATAAGTGGTGCTGAAGTATCCATTGATGTTAATGGAGTAAAAGATTTAACAACTGATGCCAATGGTCAAATTAAATTGTCCACAATGAATATTCTACCAAGCATTTACAATACAGTTGTTAACTTTAAAGGCAATACCAGATATCTTAAATCAACCACTGAGGTTAAGTTAATAGTTAATAAGGCAAATCCTAAATTATATGCAAGTAAAAAAACTTTCAAATCCAAAGTCAAAACTAAAAAATACACAATTACATTAAAAACCAATAATAACGCTCCATTAAAAGGGGTTAAAGTAATCCTTAAAATCAAAAATATGAAATTCACAGCCAAAACAAACGATGCAGGTAAAGCAACATTTTTCATCAAAAAACTAACCAAAAAGGGTACATACACATCTACCATAACATTTAATGGAAACTCATGCTACAATGCACTCTCAAAGAAAGTTAAAATAACTGTTAAATAGGGATGAAACTAAATTTCATCCTTTTTAGTTTTTTAGTATTTAAAAAATGAAAATTATTGGCAGTTTAAGGGCATATCTGACAGTTTGGAAAAATTTTCTCACTCTGGCAATTGCAAGTGTGATTCTTTTATACTTTTTGCACTTTTTTTTTGATAGCATGGTATTGGAGAGTTATTCTATTAATCAGTGTTATGGTCTTTAACATTGTTTGGGAAATACTTTATAAATAAATATTGAATTTTGCAAACATTTATATCTGATTAAGGTTATATTAGAATATAAGATTAAATTTAGGTTTGCCTAAAAATTTAATTTTCAAGTTAATCTCTCTTCATTCAATATGCATCAGATTTCTTGAAATTAAATATTGTCTCTTGACTTAATCTCATAAAAAAAATATAAGGTGATAAAACATGTCAAACAAACAGAAATGCTGTCCTGCTGATAGTAAAAATTCAAAAAAAGATAAGGGGATCCTGCAAAAAATATGGTGTTTCCTTTTTGGCTGCAACTGCCACTGATTTTTTTTAATTAAATTATATCAAAAGCACAGGCAATTTATCAATTTAAACACGGAAATACACAATATTTAATAAAAAAAATAATATATGCTTCGCCCTATTAAAGACGAGGCAATAAATATTAAATATTTTTATTCGCCACGTTTAAGTCAATCTACCATATCTAATTTTTTTAATTTTACGTGAAAACAATAGATTTACAAGAATGGATAACGTAAATGTTATTGCTGCAGTCATTATTAAATTCATAATGAATAGTGAAGGCAGAATATAAAAGGAATCTCCACTAGTTTTAATTCTAGTATAATTTTTATCGACATACTCTGCCGTTACGATGCTTGCCACAGTATTTTTCAAATTCAAATCTTTCAGTTTGTCAGCAGACATTACAAAACCCTGAGAAATTGGATCGGCATGAATCATATCGACCTTAACCTTAATCCACTTATCATAACCCATAATATGCTATTTCACTGCGTCCCCAATTTTAACGTCCAGCATATCGACTATTTTTTGTGAAATTGAAACCTCATCGTCAGCTATTCTGATTCTGTTCCAATTATAATCTGTTGGAGTAATCAAATCTGTATGATTTAAAACCAGAAGTGTCACTGACATTTTAGTTGAATCCGACTCAATCTCAATGGCAGATTCCATAATCTTGGCACTGTTAACTTCTTCTGCCATCTCATCAACTTCCATCTCACCTGATTCATCATCAATGACTAATTTAGGCTCATAAAGATTAATCTGATTGAATTGCAATTCCTTCAAATCATTCCTGCCGTCATACATTCCAAATGCAGATACCAGAAGTGCAGTACAACCGATAACTCCAATAATTATTATCAGTGCTCGGAATTTGTTTCTCTTAGTGTCACGGTAATTCCAGCGAGTATTAAATGAAAAATGTTTACACAATTCCGGTTTTTCAATTAGACCTGAAGAGGACACTTGGGGAACTTTCGACCTTATCGTATCTGTGGGGTTTTCACGGAAAATACTTTTAACTGCATAGTATGACACTAAAACTGACATTAAAACCATGACGAGTGAAATATAAGCAAAATCCCACTCCATGTGAGGGTACATGAAGGCGGTATATAAGTGGAACTCATGGGGGGATAAAATAATTCAGGTAGGGTCATAGGTTCTATAATCAGACCTAAAATCGAACCAATCAAAACTAGCCAGAAACCATAGGATATGTAGTGAAACATTATGGATCTGTCTTTAAAATGCCTATTTGTGTTCTTTGATGTGTGATTATCCGGTCATTGTTGTTAAAAGAATCAGCATTGCAATTAAAATAAACACAACAGGAAAAATCCCTACCATCATCTGGCACTAATCAATTTCTTCTGAAAACTGGCTCACGCTACTGTGCTCCGACCTTTTAACAAATGAATTATAATAACCATCCATATGATAAGATAATAATTCATTATAGTTTCCAGTGGTTCCATCAAATCTAACATTCAAAACATTGTACGGAATGGTATTTTCGGGAAATGCCTTATAAAACATATAAACAAAACCCAATTTAGAAAAATCTGGAATTAGTGATAATTTTGATGTATGATAAACATATTCAGGAGAATAACCTATTCCTTGAATCTTTTTTTTTTAAGGCGATAATCCTAAAACTCAAATGAAATCTCATCACTCACTTTCAAACCCTTCGCATCTGCAAAACTTTTATCCAGCCACACACATTCATTATTATTGATATCCAAAGGTTTTCATTCAACCAAATAAAATTTGGATAGGGTATTGTTTTCTACAAAATGCAGTGTGATTTAGAGGGTATTTGAAAAATCCACAATAGGATCCACGACCAGCTGTTTTCCATTTGATTTGTTGCACATAAACAGTCAATCTGATATAAAAACAAATCATTAATATAATTTGAATAAATCCATCCGTTCGCTAGATTTGCATCATCATAAAATTCATTAACAATGCCTTCTTGATTTTACTTAAATCTAAAAAAGAAAAATCCGGAAGTGTTAGCTATTCGATAGCCTTAACTTCCATGTTTTTTGTGTTTTCTTCACTACTTAATACGGATTTGGTACTCATTACCCCAAACAACATTGTGGATAAATTATGTATCATTGAGGAGGTTGATGGAGGAATCATTCCAATGACACCTAAAACAAGAAGACTGTCATTTACTGCAACGATATTGCGATAATTCTCATTGATCTTTTCAAGCATTCCAACACTTAATTTCCTAAGAGTCACAAGATCATATAAATCATCGGACAGCAACGATATATCTGCAACTTCACGGGCAATATCTGAAGAATGCTTCATTGAAACAGACACGTCAGCAGCTGCAAGGGCGGGTGAATCATTAATACCGTCTCCAACCATAATGACTGTTTTTCCTTCCTGTTTTAACTCTTTAACGATTCTTGATTTGTCTTCGGGCAGTACTTGTGATTCATAATCGGTAATGCCCAGTGCACGGGCACTGGCTTTTGCACCACTTTCACTGTCTCCAGTAAGCATTATAATGTTTTCGATACCCAAATCATTAAGTTCTTCAATAACATATTTTGCTTCTTCACGCACAGGATCATCAATGCAGATTAAACCTTCAAGCTTTCCGTCAATGGCCAGGTAAACTACGGAGTGTTCAGCTACCTTTCGAGCAATTGTTCTTTCCTGGGATTTGGTTACCTTCACATTTTCATCATCAAACAGGAAGTGTTTGGATCCGATGACCGCACGTTTGCCATAATATTCGGTTACAATACCATGAGCTACAATATATTCCACTTCACTGTGGTCTTCTTCATGTTTTAAACCTTCCTCTTCAGCTTGCCGTACAATTGCTGCTGCAATGCTATGTGCGAAGTGTTCCTCAATACATGCGGCCATTCTCAGGATATCATCCCGATTATAGCGTTTGGACATCGCAACAACTTCAACAACTTTTGGAGTTGCCTTTGTCAGAGTTCCTGTCTTATCAAATATGATGGTGTCGGCATTTGCATAGTTTTCAAGGAATTTCTCGCCTTTTATCATCATTCTGTTGTCTGATGCTTCACGCATTGCAGATATGATTGATAAGGGAGTTGTAAGTTTAATGGCACATGAAAAATCAACCATCAGCACGGACAGGGCTTTTGAGGAATTTCCAGTAATCAGATATGTTAGTGCGGTTGCAAGGAAACTGTAGGGGACAATTGAATCGGCGAGCTTTTCAGCTTTGCTTTGAGTGTCTGCCTTAAGCTCTTCTGAATTTTCAATTAAATCAATTATCCTGTTTAGTCTTGTTTCCTTGTTCATGGAATAAACTTCAACTATTATATTTCCTTCTTCTATAACGGTTCCAGCATGAACTGTTTTTCCAGGTTTTTTATGAACGGCCAATGGTTCTCCAGTCATTGAAGCTTCATTAACCATTCCTTCTCCTTCAATTACTTTTCCATCAAC
>CACYBU010000053.1 GCA_902772665.1 uncultured Methanobrevibacter sp.
TATGGATGCTCCACAACCAGCACAGCCTCTGTGTCCTGGTGCCAATAAATTTTTATCAGGAATGTCCACCATTTTTATTCCTCCTTAAGTCCTATCCATGTGACTTCTTCTTCAGGCACATTTTTAGTTTTTTCATAAACTTCAATCAATGATTCGGGAGTGATGTCTCTTCCTCCTAAACCGGTAATGAATCCATAAATTTCCTTGTCGATTTTGACTTTCATGTCTGCATAAAGTGCTCCACCGATTCCAAAGGAGAAGTTTTTGTCAACAACTGCAATTTTATCACAGTTTTCAACGGCTTTATTAATTGCCTCTGTTGGGAATGGTCTGTATGCTCTGATTTTAAGTAAACCGACTTTTTCACCTTTTTCTCTTAATTTATCAACGATAACTCTAATGCTGCTGCAAATTGATCCCATGGCAACATAAATGATTTCAGCGTCTTCGGTTTTGTATGCTTCGACAAGACCGTATTTTCTTTCAAAGATTTCAGCAAATTCATCACAGGTTTTTTGAATTACATCCATAGATTTTGTCATTGCGACTTCCATGTCATGCCTTGCTTCCATATAGTAATTCGGATCGGCGAAGTTACCGATGGACATAGGATCTTTTGGATCAAGATACGCATGTTCTGGAACATATGGAGGTAAAAACTTGTCTACACTTTCTTGATCTGGAATTTCAACAGGTTCAACTGTGTGTGTTAAAATAAATCCGTCTAAACATACCATTGATGGCAGTAGTACTTCAGGATTTTCTGAAACTTTAGAAGCTATTAAAGTAGTATCTAATGCTTCCTGCGCATTTTCAACGTAAATTTGTAACCATCCGGCATCTCTTTGTGCAATGGAATCTTGCTGGTCGTTCCAAATATTTAATGGGGCAGAAATTGCTCTGTTGGCATCAGCCAGAACGAATGGGGTTCTCATACCTGCTGCTGCAAATAAAATTTCGTGCATTAACATTAATCCTTGTGAAGATGTTGCTGTAAATACTCTTACTCCTGCACCACTTGCTCCAACGGCAGCACTTATTGCACTGTGTTCTGATTCTACTTTAACATATTTAGCATCGATTTTTTCATCAGCAACGTATTGGGCTAAATATTCGGAAATTGTAGTTTGTGGAGTAATGGGGTAAACGGGAATAACTTGTGGTTTAGCTAATCTTACAGCTTCGGCAACTGCTTTATTTGAGGTCATTACTTCTTTTACCATTTATAATCCTCTCCTTATTCTTTCACCATTTCGATTGAATCTGAAGGACATTCATATGCACATATTCCACATCCTTTACAGTAATCGTAATCAATATCATGTTGTTTGTTTATACAGGAATCTGGACAGAATAGAATACAATTGTCACAATCAATACATGATTCTTTATCTAAAATAGGTTTGAAAGTCCTCCAGCTTCCAGTTTTATTGTTCTTAGTATTTCCTGGTGTTTTAATAACACATCCTATACTTACCATTATTCTCACCGTCTATCCTATATCGTAAGCTTTTTTAGTAGCTTTGGCATTTAACTCTCCGATTTTTCCAGGGAAGGTTTCTTTAATCACTTCAACAAGAGATTCAATACTTACAATTTGGGTTTTCTTAGCGAAGTATCCTAAGATAATTGTGTTAACAATATTGCGTCCTAACATATCGAGTGCAATGCCTGTTGCATCAATTTTGTGGACTTCATGTTCTCCGCTTCCTTCGAAAGTCTTTGTGTTTATAATAACTTCAGTATTGTCTTTTATTCCTGAAAATACATCTACTACATTTAACAATCCTTCATCTAAAACGAGTACGTAATCAGGGTTATAGATTTGGTATCTCATTTCGATTGGCTTATCATCAATTCTGGTGAAAGCCATAACTGGAGCTCCTCTACGTTCAACTCCAAAGAATGGGAAAGCCTGGACGTATTTGCCATCTTTAAATGCTGCTCTTGCTAATATTTCTGCAGCAGTTACAGATCCTTGTCCGCCTCTACCATGAAAACGAATTTCAATCATTAATTCTCCTCCATATATTTATCATGTATAATCATTATAA
>CACYBU010000054.1 GCA_902772665.1 uncultured Methanobrevibacter sp.
AAAATTTATTTACTACATCTGACATACAAGATATTATTGGAGGTTTCTTTTTATTGTTCATACTTATAGATTTACCTCCAATTTACTAATATATATTTGCATTATTTCCCAATTTATGTCAAATTTAACAACTATTTTTCTAAGATAACAATTAAAAATTCATATTGGTGAAAAATTTTGGTTTAACTTAAAAGTTGTCTAACGGATACTCTCTAACAACTGATTTATTTTTGTACAGCAGTACAAATTAAAATGTTTTATCTGAATATCAGTAGAATTTTGACTTTTTGAACGGAATTGCAAAACCTTAATTAACAGGGAAAATAATACTATTAATTGTAGTGAGAGAAAAAGTAGTAGATTATTTCGTGGCTATTTGCATAACAATAATGGTTTTGTCAAGCTTGAGGAACAGGGGATTGTCCCCCTATTCCGGTTTTAGTTTTGAAGTAGATGGATTTGTCAAATTTAAGAAATGGCCATTTATCGGTCGGTTCGATGGTTAAGTTTTTTAAACTTGATTAAGATATTTAAGGGAAAGCGCCACATAAAACACTTCTCCCAATGAATAACGAGTTTTTCCTACATATCAAAAATTTAGCTTCGGTAAAAAGCGATAAACACCATCATAGCTATATCCTGGTTCTGTTAAAACCTATATCTTTCAAAATCAATAAAAGTAATAAAAATATATATGCTTCTTAGTTGAATATTATAATTTGAGAGCTAAAAGTACTAAATATTTTGTAGAGTATACGGGCAAAATAAATTTTCACGGCTTTAAAACGTTTTATTCTATTCTTAAACTCTTATTTTTAATTTTAAAAACTTTCAGGGATTATTATTAATTTTAAACCTTTTATAAATAAAAAAAGTAATATTAACATTAACATTAACGATTCCATATCATGATGTTAAATCCCCTGCATATATGCACGGCTTGAAGCAAGTTTGATTTTAAATATCGTGGAGGTTAATGAAAACATTGCATTACTAAATAAAAGATAGAAAGATAGTTTTGTCTATAATGGCAGTGCCGTTTGATTATTATAATAAATATTTAGGGATGAAATCGCTCTAAATATTCTGTTTTTTAATTTCTACATGCAATGCTTTAGAAAGAATCCATGCAAATATTATTGGCATGAATGCCAGAATTGGAATATATGCATATGTCAGTGTGTGACCTGCAAATTTGTTCAGGATATAAGTTCCAAACAAGCCAATGTGTGCAAGAATTCCGCTTGCTACTGCAATAAGCAGACTTCTTTTTGGAAGCAGTGATTTTTTCCGGCATGCATAGACAGTCCAGATAAATAAAGGTAAAAATAGAAATATTCCAGTGACATTTCCGGGTGTTGTGAATAGATCTGTATTCATTCTTAATGTTCCGGCAATGTGTGTTAATCCATTAAAGAGAACAAATCCTATTCCAGATAATCCTAAAACTGGATATTTTTTTGACAGTTTTGCTGCAGCAGGCAGTCCAATCCATGTAAGCATGATATTTACATATGGGAAAAATATGAGTGGAATGCCCCCAAACATTGCATCAACACCCATTTCAGCAAATGATGCGATGAGGAGATATTGTCCGTTGACAACATGCATACCGTATTCTTCAAAAACATGCAACAGATAGCTTGCCACTATCATCCAAGAAAGCCAGCAAACGTCATAGAATCTGGATTTTGTTTTATCTGCCTGAAAAGTGTCGGAGAAAATTAATAGTAAGAATATTACAATGCTTCCGCCCAATCCTATCCATGGCCATGCAAACCAAAGCAGATTTATTGTATTCATAGTAATGATTAATGTTTAATTATTATATAATGAATAAGGATTTCTATACCTGTGCAACTTTACTATACTTATGTTTAAGCGATCCAATTCTTTTCAACTCACACATTATATGTTAGTGTTATTTTTAGTATAGATTGGAATTCATGTTATTGTTTGTGTTTTTACACAAACTCACACTTTGAAAATATTTATTATTAATAAAATTAATATCATTAATTATAAAGATTATTTGGTGATTATGTATGAATAATCGTGTTAAAATTGCTCATGAATTTGCAAATGCTATTAATTCTGATAGAATAGTTAGAATTATACTATTTGGCTCTGTTGCTCGTGGTGATGATAGCGAAGATTCTGATATTGATATTTTAATCATATCTAATCATAGAGAGGATATTGAGCAAAAAATTGATGATGAAATTGCTTGGATTATGTATGATAAGCAAGAACTAATATCCGCCCACATTATGGATGAAAAATTCTTCAATGAAACAAAACATTTCTCATTTTTAACTACTGTTCTAGAAGAAGGTGTAGCAATTGGATGATGAAATATCTTCATTTATCAATAAAGCAGAAACAAAATTAAAACACAGTAAATTGTTGTTTGAAGTTGAAGGATATGCGGATTCAGTTTCACTATCTTATTATTGTATGTTTCTGTGTGCCAAGGCATTATTGGTAAAAAAGAATTGCAACATTCCAAAGACCCATAGGAGTCTTATTAAATTATTTAGTTTAAAATATGTTCATGAAGACGATTTTAATTATAATACTTACAATTATTTAGTGAGTTCTCAATCTGAAAGAGAATCAGCAGATTACGGTGCAAAAGACAACATTGATGAAAGAATTGCCAAAAGAAGAATTGATCATGCTGAGGAATTCTTGAATGAAACTAAAAAATTTTTATAGTTGCATTGCCTAAAGTTATAGTGTATGGGCAAAAGTAATAAATATTTTGTATAATATACGGGCAAGACTGACTTATTACTTTTTTAATAGCGATAACTATTTGTATTCAGTTAATTAAATCATAAGCATTATTAACTGCTAAAATTAATCTAAAATAGAAATTAATAAAAGTAGGGTTAAATAAAACCCTCACAATTATTAAAACTTAGGAATCAAAATTGATTCAACAATATCCATAATGATACTTATTCTTTAATGTATAAATAATTTTATATTTTAATTCAAAAGTAATACTTTATATAAAAAAAGTAATATAGCATGATACTTGGAACTAATAAAAATTTTAATAATTTTAGGAGATATAAAAATTGCAAACAATGTCCATAAATTTTTTTACTCCAAAAGGGAGGTTAAGTGATGGAAAAAATGCTTTTTGACCGCATTATATTTGTAGTAGTCACATATATTCTAGCATAACCAACTTAGAAATGTAAAAAGCATCATCTCTAATTAAAATTTGAAATGAATCAAAAAAAGGTTATAGTTTTCAAGGTAAAGGTTTCCAAAAAAAGAAATTTGATGAAGTGGAATTTTAATATGTGACATATTTTGTGAAATGGATATGATAATTAGAGACACCATCACTCTAAATATTTCCCAAATACACATTCTTAATCCCTTTTTCATGTGCAATTTCACGGGCTTTAAACAAAATTTCAGGTCTTGTCGGGGAAATATCCCTCATTTTATAATATGGAAATGCTCTTGAAAAGTGAAGCGGAACATGGCAGTCCAATTCATCAGCAATAAAATCACATAACTCTGTAATTTCATCAACAGAGTCATTATAATCATTAATTATTAAATTTGTTATTTCCAAATGTTTATTTTCATTATAAATTCTTTTGATATTGTCTAAAACAACGTCTAAATCAGCTCCACAGACTTTTTTATAGAAATTTTTTGACATTGCCTTTAGGTCTATGTTGAATGCATCAACAAAGGTTAAAATCTCATCTATTGATTTGTCTGAGAAATATCCGTTGGTAACATATATTACCTTCAGGTTCTTTCTTTTTGCCAGCAGGGAAGTTTTTTTGCTGAAAGGTAAGTGTATAGTAGGTTCATTATAGGTCCAAGCAATTGACTTGCAATTGTACTTAAGTGCATTTTCAACAATCGTTTCTGGTGTTATTTTAATACCTCTTGAAAAATTTCCATACTCATGTGATATCATATAGTTCTGACAATGCAAACATGTCATGTTACATCCAAAACCTCCAATTGAATATGTAAAAGTTCCCGGTAAAAAATGATTCAGTGGCTTTTTTTCAACTGGATCTGGATTTAAGGATGAAATAATTCCATATGATTCATCTAATAACTCACCGTTAATGTTTTTATGTTGTCTGCATACTCCCACGTTACCATCTGCTATTTTACAATAATTAGCACAAATCTCACAGCGGATCTTTTGAGTCTTGGAACTTTTTTTATAAAATTGATTATCCACTAACATAAATGCTCATAACCTTTATTCTTTATTTTTTCAACAAAACCATTCTCCAAGGTTAATTCTATGACATCAGAATCTGTTACCTCTCCAATTACTCTGCAGTCAATAGGCAGTTTTTCTAAATTCTCTTTTGTGATTGTGAAAAGTAATTCAAAGTCTTCGCCAACATGAAATATTAAATCAAGATAATCCTGATTTAATTTATCGGCCAGTGTTTTATACTCATCAGGGATATTTAACAGTTCTTCATAAATCATGAATCCGAAACCGTCTCTTTTTATCTCGTATAACTCACTTGCAAGCCCATCGGTAATGTCTGTTGCCGATGATGCGTAATCCTTTAAAACCCTGCCCTCTTTTATTTTAGCTTTTGGTTTTAATGCTTTTTGAGTGTAAATATTGTTTAAAGTTTCAATTTCAAATCCTAAAGCTGAATATCCGATATTTCCAGTGATTGCAATTAAATCATCAGTATTGTATGTATTTTTCATTAAGGGTTTATCTGTAATGCCCAGTGCGGTTCCGGTTATGATTATTTCTGATGCTTCGTTTGTATCTCCGCCGATTAAAGGGATTTGATAATATTTGCAGGCGTTGAGGACACCTTCAATAATCTGTTTAAATGATTCAACCTCCAAATCTTTTGGAAGTGCAATTGCAAGTAAAAAACCTAGAGTATCTGCTCCCATTGCAGCCAAATCACTGACATTAACTGTTACGGCTTTAAATCCCATATCATAATATGACATATTATTCGGGAAATGTTTTGACTGGATTAACATGTCGGTTGTTGAAATAAGATTTGTGGAGGCAAATTCAGTTATAGCTGTGTCATCTTGAGTAATAGTTCTTGAATTAGCTTGGATATATTTGACTAATTCCTTTTCACCAATATCCGAGACTTTTAGAGTCATAATTATTAGTATAGATTTTAAATTAAATAAGTTTTCTTATTTTAAGAAAATAGGATTTGGAAAAACCCTATTTCATTAAAATGGGATAAATCCCTTATATCAGATTAATATTCTATTTTATAATTCTATATAAATTTATTATAAATGTTGTGAAACTCTGTCTTTTATAATTTCATACATTCTATTATCGATTCCAAGAGGATCTGTTAATATGATTTCACCGTCGAATTCGACTTCCTCATCATCATGGTCATGATGGTGATGATGATGTCCGTGGTCGTGGTCATGATGATGGTGGTGATGATGGCCGTGTTCTTCCTCATCAAAATCACTTTCTATGCCTAGCAATTTTGGAATATCCCTTTTTGTGTGTAATCCATGTGCAACAAATACCGGTACTACAATGATTCTTTCCAAATCATTGTCAGTTGTTAATTTTTTAATTGTTTCTGGAATGCCCGGTTTTCTAATTTCCATAAACCCGTATTCAACTGGCATTTCCGGGAATTCTTCTGAATACATTTCTTTATAAGCTTTAATAACTTCTTCACCATCGTCTAATCTTGAACCGTGGCTTAAAAGCAATATTCCTGTTTTTTTATCTGTCATAATTATCAACCATAATTAAATTTTAAGTTAAATTTTATTAAGTAACATTGATTAAAAAATTTTTCAAAAAAATATAGGGAAAAAATTTATAGTTTTTCCTCCACCATTGAAATCAAAATCTCAATTAAAATGTCATCTGCTTTAATAGGCTCTGGATATAGGATTTCTCCATCAAATTCCACAGGAGTGAGGTCATGTGAGTGGTCATGCCCATGGTCATGGGAATGAGAATGTTCATGTTCCTCCAATAATCCTAAAATGTGAGGAATATCATGAGTTGTGTGCATTCCTGGAGCGATAAATACCGGTACAACAACCAGTCTTTCCAAATCATTTTCATCAACTAATTTATTAATTGATTCTGGAATGCTTGGACCACATAATTCCATAAAACCAAAGCTTGACGGCAAATCACAGGTCTTTTCGAATTTGTTATATAATTCTGTTGCAAATTCCTTATTATAGTTCAATCTTGAACCGTGGCTTACAAGCAGAATTCCTGTTTTAGCATCTTTAAGTTCGGATTTGGCTAATGCTTCACTAATCCTTTTATTAATAATATCTAAAAGTTCATCTTTTGGTCCGATTGAACTTAAAAGCTCGATTTCACCGTCAAAATCAACATCCCCTGCTGTTGACAGGTAATGTTCGGGAGGATAGTTTCCATCAGGACATCTCGGATCGACTTCAAGAGGATTTAAACCCAAAAGCAGTGGAATGTCAATGTTTGTGTGAATTCCGGGTGCCAGAAATACCGGTAAAGCGATGATTTTATCCAAATCGTCAACTTCCTCTTTTAGAATTTCAACAGCACCGGCAATTGTAGGTTCTGAAACCTTCATATAACCGATTTCAGTTGCAATGCCTGTTTTTTTGATAAATTTCTCTTTAATTTCACTGAATACATCTTCAGCGTAAGGCAAAGTACTGCCGTGGCTTACGAGAATTACAGCAGTATTATTTGATAACTTTGAATTTATATCCATATGAGATTACTCCGTCTTCTCCATCTTCTCTAACTCTTCTAAATACCATTTCAACATCATCACCGATTTCAAGTGAATCAACATCACAGTCTACGAGCTGAGTAGTTAATTTTGCACCTTCTTCAAGTTCGATAACGGCTACAGCATATGGAGCTGATTTTTTAAAGTCATCAGGTGCTGATCTAATAATAGAATAAGTATATATTTTTCCTTTTCCTGAAAATTGGAAAGGTTGAAGGTCGCCTTTTCTCCTGCAATTAGGACATACTACACGTGACGGGAAAAAGACTTCCCCACAGGTGTTACATTTGGAACCTATAAGATTGTATCTTTGTTGTATATGACGCCATGTTCTTACTGTATCGGACATATAAAATGCCTCCTATATAATTTTCAATATGTATAGTATCTCAACAATAATATAAATAAGTATTTTTTTTATTACTCTTTTTTTGATATTTCAAGAAATGTAATACACAATTGTGCAAAATCATACAGTCGCACTTCAACAACTGATTTATAAATTACCATCCAAATTTTTAAAAATGAAACCGAAAAAACTAGATTCAAAAGGTAACATTATTGTAGGCACCACGGCAATTTTGATTGTAGTGCTTTTATTAATCTCGATTTTTGTTATAACCACAGTAAATTATATTCAAAATTCAAATCTTGATTCTGAAGCTAATGATAATTTCAAATACATTATTGATGATTATTCTGCCAATTTGGAAGTGTTGGGAAGAGACGCGATAGCTGAAGCTACTCAAAAGGTATACAATGGTTTGCCGGTAAGGGACAGTTCCGATCAGATTAAGAAAAACCTGAATAATATTCTAATATCAAAAAATGAAGAGTTCAGACAAAAATATGATATCGACTTATCATCCGAGGTAATATCGGTTGAACCTACAGATTCACCATGGAAAGTACTGTTTAAAGTGAATCTGAATGGTAAAAAAAAAATGGAGGACTTTTCACAAATAGTTGAACGTAACGCTTCGATTGAAGGTTTAAGAGATCCTCTGCCTGTTGCAAAGTTAACAATAGCATCCGGAATTATGGCATATGATGATAAGATCCATTATAAAACAGCCCTCTCGGCATATATGCTTTTACATGATTTTGACTCTCCCGAATCCTATATTGAAGCAACAGCACCGATGACTATAAAGAAATGTCCTTATGACCCTTATATTCATCATGGCGATCCCGGAGTCCTGAGGGACTGTCTGGATACCGGATATTTTCATGAAAGTGCTGACGGAAGCTGTTATTTATGCAGACTTGAAGGTAAGGGTAAATGTCCCCATTATGGTATGGAAGTGTTTATTCAAACCCACACGCCACTTGGAAATGAATCCCTGTCATGTTCCGATCATGTTGTGTTTGCAGACCACTATAACGGTGCGAAAATAAATCCGAGTGACTGGGACAGTCTGATTTTGGACAGCTCCCATAGAAAAAAATACGGGTTGGTTGGAAATGAAAGCTATTGAAATTGGAATAAGCCTAATTATAATACTTGTTATCTTCGGTGTGATTCTTACATCTGTTGAAAACTCAAGTGAAAAGGTTATGAAAGATGTTGAAACGAATAATATGGAGAAATTAATCTCCGAAATGGCCGATAATTTAATTAACAATCCTGGAGTTCCTGATAACTGGAATGAATATGGCAAGGGCACACCTGGTCTTGCAATCGTTAATGACGGAGGCCAGGTCATTCCCAATAGTGTTTCCTATTCGAAACTTGTAGCTCTTGGCAGTGACTATGACAAATTAGTATATAAAAAACTGTTTTCATCTAAAATTCACACTTCGATGGAACTGCATCCAAAAGACAGTGTTATTTCAAGTGTAAAAATTGGTGATAACGATGAGAAGGGAAAGGTATTTTCCATTACAAGACTGGTGAAATGTGACTTTTTTAAAAGTTACGTTTTAAAGGATTTTGAAAATGGCGGAAAATGTAATAAGCACCACTCGCAGGATGAATACAGCTGCAATTACTTTAAGGTATTTCCGGGCAATCTCAGAAAGTCTGATTATTATCTGTTAATAGATGATTGTGAAAAATACGATTTATCATATATGGTTGCCAGTACAAGAGTCGTTAAAGAAAAACACTGGCAGACAGCAATATCGGACGAAATTTATTTAAACAATGAAATTGAATTTTATGACGATTCAAGTGCGGTGGTATTTATTCATCTTGACAAGCCACATCCCAAAGCTTTGCTGGTATCGGTTCCCAAAAATTTTGACGACAATGTCTTGCAGTATGACTACTTTAGAACAAATGAATGTGACTTTATTTTAAAAGCATGGTATTAAGGAGAATTAAATATTCTCTTTACTTAATTTTTTGAAAAAGATTTAAAAAGAATAAGATAAAATTTGGAACATAATCGGCATGTTAATGGCCATCAGTATCATCTGATGTTAAACATAAACTATTTTTTCTTAAATCAAACCCTATTTTTGATTTTATTTAATTTACTAAATTAAAACACCCAATAAAAGCAGAGAAACTGAAATCAATACCAAACTTGAAATTGAATCAGTAATGCTTGTTGAAATTGGAATTACAATATTGTCCGGATCTAAATTATTATTATAGGAGGTTATTGATACATAATAAACAATTATTACCATTATTGCTACTAAAATTACTCCGGATAAAGTGGATATTTCCACTATCTTGTCAAATCCTACACCGATTAACCCTGAAGCAAAAGATGATGCTTCTGCTAAAAACCCTATTAATGGGAACACTATAATAGCTAAAATGAAACAGATTGCAAAATTACTTAATGCTTCGCCTTCAGGTTTTTTAAAGGGTTCCACTAAACCTGAGTGAAGACCGGATGATAATCTAGCACCTAAAATGCTTATCAGACTTCCGCTTTCTCCGGAAAAGAGAGGCAAGAGAGTTAGTAAACTTGGGTTTGTAAGCAATGTTTCAATTGCTGAGTTTAATATACCCCCTGCAGCTCCCCCTAAAAAGGAACATAACAGTAAAACCGGTGTTGACTGCTTTAAAATAGTATTTGTTTCATCTGACAGTCTATAACAATAAATAAAACTGATAATAACTGAAACAAAGATAATAACAAGAAGTATATCTTTAAAAAGAATATTGAAATTCATTGCCTGAAGGATAAATATTGAAGCAATAATTGCCGGTAATGTAAATAAATCACCGAATGCCGCAATAATCGGACTTGTAATGTTATCCGGATCCCAGCCATGTTCAAAACTTTTAAATGAAACAAACATTGTAATTGGAAGCATTATCAGATTTGAAATTATGCCTGCAATTACACAGATTAGCATGAAATCAATTAATTCCATTGACGGCTGGTGCAGTAGAATACATAAAACCTTAGATACGATGGCTAAAAATATTGACAGTACCATTGTCAAAACAAATGAAGCATATATGTTATTATTCAGCTGCTCTGAAAATTCAAATTCCGGTGATATTATACCAATGTGTAGGTTTGTTGATAATCTTGATGCAAAAGAACCAAAAATATTTCCTCTCATTCCAATAGCTCCGGGGATAATTACCAGTAATCCCGGGAATGTTTCAAGGAAAAATGTCATCTTGCCCAGAATAACACCTGCGCATAAATCACCTATGGCACATATCAGCAGTGCAATGAGACTTTCTTTAATAATATGTCCTTGCTCTTGGTAAAATTCAGAAAATTTTACAGATAGTGGAGTGCGAATCTTCTTCCGTTTGCCTGTCACACATATCACTACCCATAATCATTTTTATCACGCTTTTTTAGTCTTCTTCCAATTCTTCTGGAATATCTTCCAGTGAGCAGGTTCCGGCTGCTAATTTTTCAAGTAAATCTCCGCCTTCATCAGTTCCCTTTAAAATTAATGTATCGTCCGGCAGAAGCATTGTATATTTATCCGGTCCATAAATCCATGATGAACCTCTTCTAATTGCAATTACTCTCATACCAGTACGGTTTACAAGCAGCAAATCTCCCAAGGTATTATTTGCCAAATCTGAATTTGCATCAATAGTTACTCTTACAATACTTTTATCAGATTCTTCCATTACCATTTTAAATACCGGATGTGGTTTAAATCCTGTGATTACCAAATCTGCAATGTCCTTAGCTGCATTTGCTATACTTTCAGCGGCTTCAGCAATTTCAAGAAGTGCGGTTAATTTCTCAGCGTCCTCATAAGACCTTGCCGCCACCAGCGATTCCTTTTTAATTTCATAATTCATGGAGTTAACTTCATTTTCCAGTGCAATAACTTCTTCGGCTGCTGCTTTACTGTTAAATAAAATAGCTGAATAAGCTAAATCAACCATTAACTCCGACATGTTTTTCATTTCTATTAAAAGATTTTTAATTGACAATTCAAATTCCCCTAAAGATCTTTCGGATTATTTTTTAATAAGCATGCTCTTCTAAGCTTCAATAAAGTTTTTTTCTTGGCTTTTAAATCTTCAACTTCTTCAAGAATTTCTTCCAAAGGCTCTCTTAAACATTCAACTGCTTCTTTTTCATGCAACCAATGGCAGTTTGTACAATTCCATACACCTTTGCCTTTAATCCATTCTCCTCCGGTTGAAGAGTCTCCACATGGATAAAAGGGACAATAACAGAAATCACAGTACTGACCTTCCCAGTGACAGGGATAAAATTCACAATCCCTGTTTGGTCCATGTGCTATTTCTCCATTTAAAAATTTTTCATAATGATTTTGTGATAACGGATGGATTTTAGTTCTAATTACATATCCTCTTGGTGTTACTATCTTGTCATTGTGAACGTAGGTTAAATCGTTTCCGACGATAAGTGTGCATGACATGTTCACAATATCATCAGTTAACTCCTTGACCTTAACGATTGTTGTTTTAGGCGGTTCATATGTACTGTCTATAATACCAATTAATGTATCTTCACCTTTAATATCCAAAACAGCTTTTTTAAACCTTTTGAAAGGTTCTTTACGTGTTTTACTTATAGGATTGTAAATTGCAACAATTAAATTGGCTTCAAGTGCATATTTTAACTTTTTTTCTATTTCGGATAACGGAGTTAAAATATTGCTTAAACTGATTGCTGCAAAATCATTTAAAGGTGCACCCAAATGACTTGACGCATAATTTAATGCTGATACTCCCGGATATACCTTTATTTCAACATCCTGATACTTGCTAACAATTTGATATAATACATTTGCCATTCCAAAGACTCCGGGGTCTCCGGAACTGATTAATGAAACTGTCTGACCTTCAAGACTTTTTTCAATTGCAAATTCAGCTCTGGCAATTTCATCGCCCATTCCTTTTTTAACTACTTCTTTTCCTTCAATCAAATCTTCAATCTGGTTAATGTATTTTTTATAACCTATAATTACATCTGAATCTTCAATAGCTTTCAAAGCACCTAAGGTCATGTTGTTTCTATTCTGACCAATTCCAATTACATTAATCATTTCTACCACTTAATACAATTTTAAAATTGAAGTTATCGCTACGCTATTTTCATCTGCTCTCAGGCCATTTTCCTTATATGAAGCCTGTGCCGTCGCAATTACTTTATATGAAGGATCCTGACTGATAATAATTTGACCTGATGTGGAATTAGGTGAGGCATAACCTAACGCTTCGATATTTATTGTTAAATTCTTATTATCAGTGTCATCGAATGTTGTTATATTCATTGAATCAACATTTACTCCATCTACTTTCGACAGCTCTTCCATTTTCAGCCCGATGTCCTTTTTGTTTGTAATGTTTAACGGAGTTGGGTCTTTTATTAAAGCATTATTAACTTTTTCTGGACTGATGATTTCCTGGACTTTTGAAATCTGCATATCTATTAATCCCTGAATGTTAGGAGCTTCGGCTGTAACAATAGTATATGAACTGAAAAGTCCAACTTCAAAAAATATAATGAATAGAACTATTATTAATACAACTCTTAATATTTTATTTGCCATTTTTATCACAATCTAATTTATTATAATGTATTAAATTATGTTTTTAATATTAAATAAATATAACCCATTTTTCAAAGTAAAATAACTATTGATTTCAAAAATTCTCAAAGTTTATTAACATAGAAAAATAAATTTTTTATCAATATGTCAACTAATAAAATTCTATTAAAATTTGCAAAAAAAGGAATAAACCTATCACCTGAAGCTTATAATAAAGTCATTTCTGCTGAAAACCCTCTGGATTTTGCATCTACTTTAATAGTTAAATTAAAAAGTGATAAGTTTACTTCAAAAGATCTGGTTTGCGTTAGTGGTAAAACAATCGATGAAATAACCGGTACAAAAACAACTGATAAAAAGAAAAATCAGGACACTTTAATTAAAATAAACAAACCCGAAATTAAAAAAGAAGTTAAACCAGTTGATAAAACACTACAGGAAACCAAAAAAGAAAGTGGTGAAAATTCATCTTCAATCAGCAACCTCAAAAAGGAATCTAATGAAAAGGAAAAATATGTTAACAAAACCATCAAGGAAGCCTCCGAAACAATTCAGGATGCTAAAATTAAATTTAAAAGAAATGAGCAAAAAACCAACATTGAATATGATTTTGAAATCATCCAGGATACTAGTAAAAAGTCATACACCAGCGGTGAGCTTGAAAACCTGATATCCTATTTTAAAAGCAGATATGAAAAACTAGCTAATATCCTGTCTAAAAGACCTGAACTTAGAAACTATACTAAAATCGCCGATATTGATGATGGAATGGACATTTTAAGTTTAATACTTATGGTTCGTGAAATTAGAACCAGTAAAAACGGTCATAAAATTGTTGAATTTGAAGATGATACAGGTAATATCTCCATTTTATTTTCAAATAAAAAGGAGGAATTATTTGCCGAGGCTGAAAAACTGGTCAGGGATGAAGTTGTAGGTGTTATTGCAAATAAAAGTGATGACACAACATTTGCATTCGGTCAGGAAATCATAAATCCTGGCGTTTTAAGGATTCCGGATAAAAAAATGGATTTTGGAATAGTATTTTTATCTGACGTTCACATCGGAAGCATAACATTTCTTGAAGATGCTTTTCAAAGGTTTATTGACTGGATTAACTGTGAATACGGTACCGAAGATCAAAGAAGAGTTGCCGAAGATGTAAAATACCTTATTATCGGTGGAGATATTGTGGACGGTATTGGTGTGTATCCAAATCAGGACAAGGAACTTGTAATTAAGGATATTACCGAACAGTACAATGAAGCGGCCAAATTTCTGGGAAATATCCGCAGTGACATCAAGATTATTATTGCTCCCGGAAACCACGATGCTTCAAGAGTGGCTGAACCGCAGCCTGCAGTGCCTGAAGAATATGCAAAAGCATTATATGAACTTGACAATGTTGAATTTATCTCAAATCCGGGTGTAGTTTCACTTGATGGAATCAATGTTCTCATTTACCATGGACGCAGCTTTGACGATATGGTAATGGCAGTGAAACAGTTCACTTATGAGAAAAACGATGAAATAATGGAAGAATTATTACAAAAAAGACATTTAGCTCCAATTTACGGTGAAAGAACTCCCCTAGCTTCAGAGCTTGAAGACTATCTTGTGATTGATGAAGTTCCAGATGTTTTGCATACCGGTCACGTTCACGTTAACAGTTACAGAAAATTTAAAGGTGTTCATTTAATTAACTCAGGTACTTTTCAGACTCAGACAGAATTCCAGAAAATATATAATATTGAACCTACACCTGCTGAAGTTCCAATTCTTTATAAAGGTAAATATAAGCATTTTAAATTCCTATAAAATTAAATTGAGGTTATTTTGATGAAAAAAAATATTGCAGAAATTATTGCTGTTTCAAATGAAATTTATAACAAAGGCCTTGTTTCAGGTAAAGCCGGTAATATCAGTGCCAGATTTGGAGATGTGGTTGCAATCACACCCACTTTAAAATCATTGTCCCAGCTTAAAGAGGAGGATATTGTCCTTGTTAACATGGATGGTGATGTAGTGACCAAAGGCCATCCTTCTTCTGAAGTTAATATGCATCTGGAAATTTATAAAAAAAGATCTGATGTAACAGCCATTGTCCATACTCACTCACCATATGCAACAGGATTTGCATTTTCAGATAAAAAACTCAAAAGACTTGAAGGATTCGGTGAAATAAAAAATCCATATCTGCCTTATATTGAATATCAAAAACCTGGAAGTTATGAACTTGCAAAGAATGTCAGTGAAGGTCTTGGAAACTATGATGTAGTGATTTTAAAAAATCATGGTGTTGTTTGCGTTAGTGATGATTTAAAAGAAGCAATGTTGTTAGCAGTTTTTGTTGAAGAAACTGCCAAAACTCAATTCATTACATTAATGTTAAATTCCATTTGAAAAAAAATAATATTAATCTTCAACAGTACTTAAATTATTTTTATTCCTACTTTCAAGTCCTTCATGAATCATTTTAATGATTAATCCGGATAAGGATGTATCTTCATCTATTGCTAATTTTTTCAATTCTTTTTTTAATTCTACAGGTAAGTTTATAGTAGTTTTACTTATATCTGACATATATATAAATTAATTTTTAATTAAATATAAATTTTTCTACAGTAGTTTTTTTTAATTACCGTAAACTATTTAAAGATATTAAAAACAAATATTAAAATAATAGTTATTTTATACTTATTTTAAATTACTTTATTTTGGAGGGAGTATGATGAGTAATCAAGCAATCGATGAAGTATGTGAAATTCTTGAATATATTTCAGAAAACAACACTGTTCCTCGTAATATTAGAGAAGCAGCAAGTCAGTCTTGTGATTTATTAAAGGATGAAGATCAAGATCAATCTGTACGAATCAGTACTGTTCTTGGAAAATTAGATGAAATCAGTAATGACCCTAATATTCCAGTACATGCTAGAACTTTAATCTGGGAAGTTTTATCTAAATTAGAAGCAATCTAATTTAGTTTTCTCTTATTTTACTAATTTTTTAAACTGAAACGGCAACGGCTATTGTAACACCATCATAAGATGTCTTTTTATAAATTAACTTAGAATCAAAACCAGCAATTATTAATGCTGACGGTTCACAGACACCATAAATTCCAAATTTAGAATATACAAAATCTGATTTTAAAACATCTCCAGATTCAAATAGCCTTAACTTATCCATATCAACAAACTCAACAGGAATATTAAGAATATCTGACAATTCTATAATTCCTTGTTCATCCTTTTTAATTTCAGCAGAGGCCAAAATGTTAATTCTTGAAGGTGAAATCTTTAACTTGTCAAATGATTTTTTAATTCCATCCAAAATTTTCCCGGATTCTTTTCCCCGTCTGCATCCTATTCCTACAACCACTTTTCTTTCCTTTAATATTAATCTGTGCTCATCAAATGTGACATGTATTTCATCTGTATTTATATTTGAGGAATAATCTAGTGAAAGGTTTGTATCGGATATATTGTTATTTAAATAGTCAAACAGATAGGTGAAATCTTTATTCGGATTTACTGTCAGTGAAATTTCACGATTATCAAGAATTGCCTTATTGAAGTATAATATTTCTTTACTATTCTCAATTGACAAGTAAAGGTCTTTTGCTAAAACATCAATTCCCAGCTTATTGTTTACATCTGTAGATGTTGTGATGACAGGTGTTGCTTTTATTAACTTTGCAACTTTTTTTGTTAATTTATTGGCACCTCCAAGATGGCCTGAAAGTGTGGATATTGCAAAGTTTCCATTATCATCAACATTTATGATTGCTGGATCTGTCAGTTTTGATTTAACCAGTGGTGCAATTGACCTGATTAAAATCCCCGATGCCATAATTGCAATTATTGCATCATATTCTTCAAATAAAACAGGAAAATGATTTTTAACATTCTTATGATATAAATCACATTTTATTATTGTTGAATCTGAATCCATTTTCTCTTTTAAGATTGATGCTAGCATATTACCCTTATCTGATACTGATATAACTGCTATTTTCATAATATCACAAATACTAACGTTGTTAATATAATAATTGTTACTGTAAATAAACTTATTGTTAATTTAGATAGTCTTACTGCTTTTGAAATGTCATCTGATTTTATATCTTTATTGTTGTTTCCTAAAATATATGTATCTTTTTTAATTAGCTGAATGTTTAATGCACCTGCTGTTGTTGCCATTGTATAACCTGAATTAGGTGATGGGCATTTTCTTGCATCTCTTCTCATTATTCTATATGCATTTTTTCCGTCCAGCTTAAGAATGTAAGCTGACATTACAACAAATAGGCCTGTAATTCTTGAAGGAATATAATTTAGAATATCATCAATTTTTGCCGGAACATAACCAATGTCATTTAATTCATCTGTTTTATAGCCAAGCATAGCATCAAGTGTATTTGAAATTCTATATAATACTGGAATCAGAAGAATGAAAAACAGTTCATTAGGAATTTTAAAAACAATGATTATCAGTGGAAATATCATATAATAAAACACTGGTGCTGTGAAGGAATCTGTGATGTTTTCAGTTAGGCTTTCAATTGTTGCTGATACAATAAATGATTCTGTTAGCTCATTGGTGTTGCGGCTTACAAGATATGAAACCAATTGACGTGCCTTTGAGATATCCTCATCAAGTGCATTTTTAACATCAACAGCAGTTTGAAGTAACATGTTAACAGAAAATGTTGATGATAATATCACTGAAAAAACTGTGAATAAAACATAAATGTTAACTGATGAAATTAAATAAATGAAATATAATATTACACTTGAAACCAAACATACACAGAGAACTGTCATAAGACCTGATAATCTATTTTTAATTCTGATAAACTTATTCTTAAAAAAGTTTATTATAAATCCTATTATAACTACGGGATGAATTTTTGTTGGAAGTTCACTGAATATAACATCAATTGCTAATGAAAATACTAATGTTGAAACTGTGAATATAATCATGCCTGTCTGGTTAATACTGTTTAAATTCAGTGACATTACTAAATTATTATAGGGAATCATTACTATTTATTATATATAATAAAAAAATAAATAATTTATTATATATTTCTTTAATAAAGATGATATTATGAGCATTGAAGAAAATGTAAAACAATGGTTAAGCGAAGAAGATTTCTTGCGTGAAGTAAAGTATGATGAAAATGCTGACTTTCATTTCATCGTCGAATTTCCGAATGATAATATAATGGATGTTGTAAAACCTACAGGCAAAGATTGTATTGTTATTGCATGTGCAACACAGGTTGCCCCTGAACATTTGAATTTAATGACAAGTGCTGATGCTTTTGCTAAAAAGGATTTTATTATGGCATTGAATTTTGGTTTGAACAGTTTTCTTGTTGATTTTGAATTAAAGGTTGCACAGGATATTCTGCAGCAGTTTGTAATTACTGATCAAATATTTGAAGATGGTTTAACTAAAAATGAATTAATTAAAACTCTTAAAAAAGTTTTCAAAGCAAAACTCCATTGTATCTGGTTGATTGACCAGAAATTCAGCAGACCTAGCATTGATGTAGAACCTTCCAATGAAAATGATATGTTCATTTAAAGAGAGGGAGGTATGTTTCAAGTGTAACGTTTTCGTTGATATACTATGATTGAAGAGGTGTATTTCAACTGTAAAACACTTGAAATTTATCTTTTATTTTTTATTCTATTTTCCAATTTAAGGCATTTTTATTCATTATTATATTATTTTAACAGTTTTAATTTAATTTTGATTTTTTTACACTTGAAATTTATCTCTTGATTTTCGGTTTTTGCATGAAATTGAATACACTTGAAATGCACCTCTCTGTCTCTTAAATCAGTATGATATTTTTATGTTTAATTTATAATTTCATTGCTTAAAACCATCAGTTTTTTTTTTACACTTGAAATCATTGTCTTTTATTTGAAATCATATAATTTCATTTTTAATAATATAAGAGATAAAATATAATAAAATTAAAATCAAGGAAATAATACACTGAATTATATTAATTAAAAGTTTTTTTTATCTATTTATTATCAAATAAATTATTTTAATGCTGATAATTATTTCAATTTAACACTAGTTTAGCACTGATTATAATATATTTTTATAAAAAAATTTATTAAATACAAATTTTATATTATTAACACTGGAAATTATACTTATCAAATTTAATATAATATTGATGTTTATTTATAAAAAATTAAAGGATGAAAAATATGGCAAATATTTTTGAGGACAAAAACTTATTGGGAAACCGCCGGACAAACAATATTTTCAAAGATAAAAATCCCCTAGATCATCGATTCCTGCCAGACAGACTGCTTCACAGAGACCAGCAAATACGTGAAATTGCTAAATGTTGGGTTGATGTTTTGGAAGGTGTAACACCGTCAAACGTTACATTATATGGTAAAACAGGTACAGGAAAAACAGCATCATCCCAATTTGCCGGGGAACAATTATCTGAAGCAGCAGATAAGGAAGATATTTTTGTTAAAGTGGAATATCTAAGATGTACAGATTACACTACCGAATATCAGGTAATTTCAAGGTTATGCAACAGACTAGGCCGTGACGTTCCCAACAGGGGATGGACAAAGGCTGAAGTAGTAAATACATTTAATGACATATTCAAAAGACCAAGAATAGACAAGGGAGCATTGCATTTAATTGTTATTTTAGATGAAATTGATATACTGTTGAATAAGGACGGTGATGGAATATTATACACCCTGACCAGAACAGACAATGTATCAGTTTTGTTAATCAGTAACTATCTGGACTTTAAAAACATGATTAAATCAAGGGTAAACAGCAGTTTGAATGATAAAGAAATTGTATTTCCACCTTACGGTGCAGATCAACTCTCAGATATATTGTCAGAAAGAGCCAAATTATCATTCCACGATAATGTACTTGAAGATGACGTAATTCCATTATGTTCAGCTATGGCTGCTAAGGAGGAAGGTGACGCAAGATATGCCCTTGACCTTTTAAAGAATGCCGGTGAATTGGCATTTGATGAATTTTCAGATAATGTTACAGGAGATCATGTAAAACGAGCCAAAGAAAGAATTGAACACAGTAAAGTCAGTGAAATATTATCAACATTACCCTTCCAGCAGCAGAGAGTTCTTGAAGCAATACTGACATTAACAAAACAAAAAGAGGAAATAACTTCAGGTAAACTTTACGAAGCATACACTGAAATTTCTAAAAAGGATGCTGTAACCTACAGAAGAATATTTGATTTTATCACTGAACTTGAACTTTTAGGAATTATTTCAACTAAAACTATTTCACGCGGACGTGGAAAAGGAAGAACCAATATAATCAAACTTCAGTGCGATGAAAATTTACTTGAAACAGCCTTATACTCTATTTAGGGTTATTTTTAATAACTGTCTTTAAAATAGCCATTCTCACAGGAACGGCATTTGCAGCCTGTGTGAAATACTTGTTGTATTTGGTGTTGTCAACGTCAGTGTCAATTTCATCAACTCTAGGCAACGGATGCATTACAATCAAATCCTTGCCTTCAAGCATTTTTTTATTTACCACATATGCACCTTTTATTTTCAGATAATCATCAATATCTGCGAAACGCTCTTTCTGGATTCGGGTAATGTATAAAACGTCAACATCATCAATGATATCCTCAATCTTGTCTGCTTCTTCATATTCTACATTGGTATTATTTAAATCAATCAGAATTTCCTGAGGCATCCTGAGCTCCGGAGGTGATACCATATAAATTGTTACATTATTAAATAAACACAGGGCATTTGACAGTGAATGTACTGTACGGCCGAATTTCAAGTCACCAACCAGGGCTATTTTCAAATTATCGATGTGGCCTATTTCTTTTTTAATGGTGTAGAGGTCAAGTAATGTTTGTGTCGGGTGCTGACCTGCCCCGTCACCTGCATTTATAACCGGAACGTTAACAACGTCTGATATGAATTTTGACACTCCTTCAAGTTCATGTCTTATAACAAGTGCATCACTGTATCCTTCAAACATTTTAGCGGTATCTGCTATACTTTCACCTTTTGAAACGGAACTGGATCCGCTGCTTGTAAATCCAATGCACTGTCCGTTTAAACGTTTCATTGCAGTTTCAAATGATATTCTTGTTCTTGTTGATGGTTCAAAAAACATTAAACCGAGAATTTTACCTTTCAATTCATCAGAAAATTCTCTGGATTTGGAAATGTCTTCCAATTTTGCTGCTTCATCAAGAATGTATTCAATGTCCTGTCTTTCGAAATCTTTTATTGAAATGATGTTTTTTAATCTGAAAATTTTAATCAACCCTTTTAAATTATTCTTTCAATCGGTACAACTAAAATATCACGGGCACCGGCATTTCTCAAATCATTTACCAGTTCAAAAACTTCCTTTTCATCAATCACTGCCTGTACCGCTACAGTTTTTTTATCTGACAGTACTTCTGATATTGTCAGACCACCCATTGACGGCATGACTTTTTTGATTTTATCCAAATCTTTGCTGTCAACGTTCATCATGATTAATTTTTTCCTGTTTGCATCAAGAACACCTTTAATACTTGTGCTTACAGCTTCAATAAGTTCCTTTTTTTCATTTAAACTGTCAGGATTTGCAATAAGCATTATGGAACTGTCGAGGATAGTGTCAATTATCTTTAAATGATTCATTTTAAGTGTTGTTCCTGTACTTGTCAAATCTGTAATCATGTCGGCAATTCCAATGAACGGGGCGGCTTCGGTTGATCCGCTTAATTTAACAATTTTCAAATTCAATCCCTTTTTCTGTAAATATTTCTCTGTAAGGACAGGAAATTCAGTGGCCACTTTCATTCCATTTGTAATGTCTTCCACTGTGGTGATATCTGATTCTTCAGGTGCGGCCAAAACCAGTTTTGTCTGTCCGAATCTCAAGTCAATTAGTTCAATAACTTCAGATTCACTTTCCTTAATTAAATCAACACCTGTTATTCCAATATCTGCCACACCATCATTGACAAATTCAGGAATATCGGATGCTCTTGCAAACATAACTTCAATGTTTTCGTTAAAAGTTTTAGAAATTAGTTTACGATTGTTTTTATCGATTAATCCTAATCCTGCTTTTTCTAAAATGTTTATGGAAGGTTCACTAATTCTACCTTTTGAAGGAACAGCAATTTTAATCTTCATCATATCTACCTATAAATTATTTATCACTCATTTTATTAATATCTTTTTTTATAATTAATACTATTCAAATTTTCATTAAGGTATTTTTAAATTATGAGTCAATTTAGCAAAATATTTAAATATTAAGACATATTTATATCTTATTTAACTTATTATTTAATTAATTTAATAATAAGTTTTAACAGAATAAATGTGAGGTGAAAAACATGTCTGATATACCAAAAGCTCCTATTGCAAGAATCATCAAAGAATCTGGTGCAGAAAGAGTTAGTGATGATGCAAAAGAAGAATTAGCTGCATACTTAGAAGAAGTTGCTCGTGAAGTTGCTGTTGAAGCAAACCGTGTAGCTAAAGTTGCAAAACGTAAAACTGTTAAAGCAGATGATATTAAATTAGCTATCAAAAATTTATAAATATTTTAGCTAACCTTTTTTATTTTTTTTTTAGGTGTTACATATGACCAATACTATTTTAATTAAAAATGCGTTAATCTTAAACCCAAAAAATAATTTTGAAAACAGAAAACAGTCCCTGTTAATAAAAGATGATTTGATTTTTGAAATTTCCGATGAAATAGATGACAGTAACGTTGACAAAATCATCAATGCAGATGGAAAAATCCTCCTACCCGGATTAATCAACACTCATACTCACTTATCAATGACTTTATTTAGAGGATTGGCTGATGACTTAAGTCTGGACAGTTGGTTAAACGAACATATCTGGCCGATGGAAGCGAATCTAAATGGTGAATACTGTTATATTGGTGCTCTTTTAGGAGCGGTGGAACTGATAAAATCAGGAACCACAACATTTTCCGACATGTACTTTTACATGGAAGATGTAGCTCGTGCAGTAGATGATGCCGGTATCAGAGCAGTCCTGTCATATGGAATGATTGACTTCGGTGATGAAGAAAAAAGAGAAGCAGAAATAAAAGAAAACCTTGCACTCTACAATTCATGCAACGGAATGGCTGATGGAAGAATTAAAGTATTTTTCGGTCCCCATTCACCATACACAGCATCAGAAGAACTGTTAATTAAAGTCCGCCAACTTGCTGATGAATATAACATGGGAATTCACATACATGTTTCAGAAACCCAAAAGGAAATCAATGATAGTTTGGATGAAAAAGGACTCAGACCATTCGAATATCTTGATAAAATCGGATTTTTAGGTCCTGACGTTCTTGCAGCACATTGCGTATGGTTAAGTGATGAAGAAATTGAAATAATCAAAAAACACAACGTTAAGGTATCACATAACCCATGCAGCAACATGAAACTGGCTTCAGGAGTTTCACCTGTTTTTAAATTAATTGAAAACGATGTCTGCGTATCAATCGGTACAGACGGAGCCTCTTCAAATAATAATCTGGATTTAATTGAAGAGTTAAAAACAGCAAGTTTACTTCAAAAAGTATCAACCCTTGATCCTAAGGTTTTGAATTCCGATCAATCAATTGAAATGGCAACCATTAAGGGTGCACAGGCTTTAGGTCTGGATTCAGAAATTGGTTCTATTGAAGTAGGTAAAAAGGCCGATATTATTTTAATAGACACCAACACTCCAAACATGGTTCCGGACAGTTCATCTTTAAGTTCCAATATCATTTACTCAGCAAACGGTTCTAACGTGGACACTACAATCTGTAATGGTAAAATATTAATGGAAAACAAGAAATTAACTGTTCTGGATGAAACTGAAATTTACGCTAAAGCCAGAAAAGCAATAAAAGAATTAAAAGAAGCTATCTAGCTTCAAATTCTATTTTATTTTTATTTATTACTATACTCTTTTTCCATTCATCCTTGCTTTGTGGAAAATCAGATCTGTAATGCGCCCCTCGACTTTCCCTTCGAAGAATCGCTGATTTAACGGTTAAAATACAGATTTCAACCATATTTATAACTTCAATAGCAGTTATTAAGTCTGTGTTGTATTGACTTTTATAGCTAACATCCAGATTAATCATGTCTTTCTGCATTTCCTGAAGTTCACCCAGTGCCTCATTCAGGGTTTTTTCATCACGAACAATAGCTACCTTTTCCCACATTAGAGTTTTAATGTTATTTTTAAATTCTCGTGGTTTAATTGTTCCTTTTTTAATGAGACTTTCAATTCTTGATGCTTCTTTTTCGACCTGTTCATTGTCTGTTTTAAGTTCACAAGTCTTCGCATTTTCAGATGCACTTACACCTGCAATCTTTCCAAACACTTGAGTATCTGCCAAGGCATTTCCGCCCAAACGGTTTGCTCCATGAACTCCTCCACATACTTCACCTGCAGCAAACAGATTGTCCAGGGAAGTTGAAGCATCAGTGCCGATTTTCAAACCGCCCATAAAATGATGTGCTGTAGGAGCCACTTCTATTGGCTCATGTTTAATATCCACTCCGACATTTTCAAACTGCAGAACCATTGTTTCAAGCCTTTCATCAATATAATCATCATCCAGATGTGAAATGTCAAGGTAAACTCCGCCGTTTTCGGTTCCCCTTCCTTCAGTGATTTCCTGATATATTGAGCGTGCAACAACGTCACGTGTAGCCAATTCCATTTTATCCGGAGCATACTTACTCATAAACCTTTCTCCTTTGCTGTTTATGAGTTTACCTCCTTCAGCCCTCACGGCTTCAGTTACAAGAACTCCCTTTTTCGATTCAGGAGCCACCATCCCGGTCGGGTGGAACTGAATCTGTTCCATGTCAACTAAATCTGCACCGGCACGATAAGCCATTGCATAACCATCTCCGTTTTTCTGGAAGGTATTGGATGTTACAGGGTATAATTGTCCGGCTCCTCCACTTGCAAGAATCACAGATTTTGCTTTAAAGTATATCAGACTTGAATCCTTCAGATTCAGTCCGGTTGCACCGATAACCTGTGTATCATCGGTAACAAGTGAAGTTATCATTACCTCTTCAACACACTCGATACCTCTTTTAATAATTTCCTCTTTAAGGGCATTTAAAAGTTCCGCACCGGTTCTGTCCCCCTGATAGCAGGTTCTTCTAAAACTCTGACCACCAAAGGGTCTCTGATCAATCAGACCAGATTGTTGCCTGTCAAACAGGGCACCATAGTTTTCAAGGTCAATCAGTCTTTTTGGGGATTCATTAACAAGAATTTCAACAAGTTTTTTATCATTCAGATAGCTTCCACCTTTTAATGTATCATTAATATGAGCTTCAATGGAGTCATCCTCATCCACGGTTTTAAACACTGCATTGTATCCTCCTTCCGCCATTCCTGTACAACCTGACCTGAATGACAATCCTTTTGACACAATTGTAGCTTTTAAACCTGCATTATCAACTTCTATAGCTGCCCTTGAACCTGCTCCTCCAGATCCAATTATTAACACATCTGTTTTCATAGTTTTTATTTCCATTTCAATAACCCTGCAAAAAATAATTTTATTTTATAATATTAGTTTTATTTTTTATTTCTTAAAAATATTTATTAATCTAAATTGATTAATCTATATATATTCCATAAATAAGAATAAGGTTCAGGATTTTACGATTCAATTAAATTAAAAAGTCAATTAATTATTTTGATAATTATATTAGTAACATAGAATTTAAACAGAGGTTATTTAATGAAAATTGATGGTGAAGTTACAGCCGGTTTGGGAAAAGCGGCATATTTTCTATCACAGGAATTTTACACAAGGGAATTTAAAAAAAATCTGGGGTTCATACCATATCCCGGAACATTGAATGTAATAGTCGAAGAGAAATATTTGAATGAAATAAATGAAATCAAAGACAATTGCCGAAATCTGATAAAACCTGATGAAGGGTTCGGAGCAGTAAAATATATCAGAGCAAGATTAAACGATAAAATCACAGGGGCAATAGTATTTCCAGCAAAAACAACACACGAGGAAAATTACCTGGAATTCATAGCTAAAACCAGATTAAGGGATGAACTAAATCTGAAAGATGGAGATATTGTTCATCTTGAATTTTAAAATATTATATTCGGTTTTGAATATATTACCAGTATGAAAAAATTTAATAATGTTTAAATCGAAATAATATTTCATGTCAAATAAAGAAAATAGTCCTTTTAGTTGTTTTATTGGGATAATTTTAGCGTTTTTAATTGCTGCAATAATTAGAATGATATTAAGTTTATTTTAATCATCAACTTTTCTAAAAAAATGCTTTTTTAACATATTACCGTACATCTTCAGTTATTAATCTTAAAGTTAATTTGTATCCTACAACAACGTCTTTACAATTGATTTTAACAGACTCTCTTTTCAAAACATTACATGCCATCAAATATCTGCTGCTTAATTTATAGTCTTTTACTTTGTTTGTTGCATTTTTGTAAAATTGTTCTTGGGATGTTATGCTCTGAGAGTCATAAGGATTACCAATCTATCCCTCGTTGACTTACGAGTTCACATAATATATAATTCTTTTTATATTTTTTGTAGTGCCTTTTTTAGTATTTTTTTTGGCATTGATATCCTCTGTTGTGTTTTGTTTTGCATACTGGGCAGATTCATTCTCGTATGTCGAGTGTTAGGTCGTGTTTTTGGTATCCGCATTCGCTGCATAGTTGGCTGGATGGAAAGAATCGGTCGATTTGTATGAATGTTTTTCCATACCATTCTGATTTGTATTTTATCATTTTAACTAGTTTGTATAAAACTATTCTTTGTAGTTTAGGAGCCCATCTTTTGTTTTTAAACATTCCTTTTATGTTT
>CACYBU010000055.1 GCA_902772665.1 uncultured Methanobrevibacter sp.
ACGCATGAATTTGAATCAAATCCGGTGGACCAAACGAAATGTCATCAACAAAAAAGTTGCATCATCAGTCACCTAGTGGACAGTGACCAAAATGATGCTTAAAGTTGGAAAACAGCACATTTAAATAATGATTTAGATAAATGGGAAAAAATAATCAAAGAAAAATGTATTTTAATTTGTATAATCCAATAACAAAAAAATATATTGTTTGAAAAACATAGTTTTTAAATGGAGTATAAATCATGAAATTATTTTTCAAAAACATTATAGATGCAGTGAATTATGCATTAAGCGACAGAAAGGGAATTATAATAATCAGTGCACTGATGGCAATTACATCCCTTATCAACAAAAACGGATTTCTCAACTCATTTTGGAAAATATTCACTGTAACCCTACTTATTGTTATGGGATACGGATCATATGTCTCATGGTATACCATTAAAGGTTCAGATAAGCATCCGAAGATTAACAATTTAAAAAAGTTAATTTGGGAAGGCTTTAAAAAATCCGTCATTACATTTATCTATTCCATAGGTCTAACCTTCTTTATTCATCAGGCAAAAGTGAACCTAAACAGTAACATTATAATTGCAGTAATTTCCATTATTCTATTTGTATTGATTTATATATGTTTAATCGCAGGATTATTGAACAGATACCTCCATAAAGGACAATTTTTAAAGGCTTTTAATTTATTTGAAATAATTGATTTACTGCAATTGTTTGACATTAAATCTTTTATAAGAGTTGTAGGTGCAGTTATTATCTCACAGGCATTTGCAGTTTCAGTAGTTATCTTATTCGACCCAGGATTCAGTTTAACCGAATTGCTGTTCTCTCTTTCAACTTTCTTTTTGGCACCGTTTTTATATATCGCCACAAAAAGATTTGTCGGATTGAATGTCCGTGAACTACTGAAAAATACATCACATTAATGCTTTCAATTAACATCTCCGCACCATGTAGAGTAAAAACCGATTTTCAACCATTTTCCGTAAATCAACTCCACATAATGAAAAATACATTACTAAGATTACATAATCCAAATAGAATCATATAATCCATATCCAATTCACTCATGCCATATTCCAGGCATTGATTAATTTCAAGTAAAAGTCATCCATTTTAAAGTGATTTCGGCACAGATAATCTGAGATTTTTAAAGACTCGCTAAAATTCCCAGAATCATTCAGGATTACTGCCTGTCTCAGCATCTGAATCTTATTGATATTCAGCATGTTTTTAAAATTATCGTTGACTGCCAATCCCAAATAATACTCGTACAATCCCTGTCCAAATATCATATAATCATTCACCTTGACATTTAAAGATTTTTTAAAGGAAATTAAGGCTTCATCAAAATTATTCGATTCAGTAATTTTAATAATATTTTATCCTTAACTCCGGAAGGATTTGCCAATGCACGATTATAACTCAAAACAGTATTATTATAATTGTCTTAGCAAAATACTAATCACCAGTGAAAATGTTCATTTTCAACTTTTAGAAAATTACCTATTTCAGCATTAGGCCTCTTTTAAAGTGTTTTATGATATTCAATGTTCTTTAAATTATCATCAGCAGATACTGCACATTTATAATATCTCAACGATTTAACGAAATGCCTCTGAAATTTAAGGGAAATGACTTGTTCAGTAATACTTCACCATATTACGGATTATAGAACAATACTTCATTAAATCTTTGAATGGCTTTTGAGTATTTTTCGGATTTTAAAAGTCCAATTCCTTCATCCAACATATTTTTTATTTCAAATTCCATTATAAATACTGTTTTAAAAAAAAAGATTAAAATTATCTTCATTCACTCTTTTGATGAATGAATCCTCATCACTCATCCAGTCTGTTGAAAGATTGTTGAAAGTTAATTTAACCCGATTGATTTGAAAATCACATCGAAATCTGTAAACGAATTTTTGAAATCATAAATTATTAATTTTAGAATTCAACATTTAAGAAGTTTTACGGCTATCAAACTGGCAGATTAAACCATTGAATTCACATTTTTCACAGTTAACGCAATGCCTTGTGTAGTTATCCCTTGAGATATTATCGACAACGCTTGCCAGATAATCCTGTACGAATTCATCTTTAACATATTCCCTTTCATAGAGTTTTCCTTCATCCAGCACATATAATATCAGATTTTCAATCTGCACGTCCTCGCTTTCAGATATTGCCAAAGCATAATAGCTTAACATTTCCATGTAAAATGAATGGTAATTTCTCATCTCGTCACGTGTGCGGATAAAGTGAACCAGACTAACCCCTCCTGCATCACTTATCACTAAATCAACCACCCCATTAATATCATAGCCACCAATTTCCAGGCTAACAGGATATGATGTTTGTAGGACATCGAAGTTTCGTCCGTATTCTATCCAGTAGTCTGCGAAATTATTGAAGAGTTTTTTCAGCCCGGACTGGCCTGATGCAAATGAATATGACCTTATAACTTCAGAAACAAGATTTTCAATACTGTTCCTATCCCAATCAGTCATCAGATTATCATTATGAAGTCGGTTGATGATTATTTTAAGCCTGGAATCTATGAATTTATTGATGTTTTTCGGATTTTTAAATTTCAAATTTGCTTCAAGATTATATCTCAGAGGACAGAACAGATAATCATCCAAAATGTTTTCAAACTCAATCTGGTTAAAAAGGCCAGTATCACGAATCATGTGTGAAGTTACCTTTTTCATACCAAAAACATCACTCGGCTCGATTTTAACCAGGTCATCTTCAAAGTCCTCCAGTACATGGGGAATTTTGCTGCAGGTTCTTGGAAGTACCACCGATAAAATCAGCAGCTCCTCGGCACGGGTATTTGCAACATAAAACACCCTTTCCTCTTCACGGTCGAATTCAAAAGGCTCAATGTTTTCAGGAATTTTATATTTTAAAAACCTGTTTGGAGTCGGATAGATAGGATAATTATTGTACATGTGGGATTTATGCTGAGATGAAAAAGTCAGTGGAAAACTGCGATTTTTAATGGAAGCAGTTATTACAACAGGATATTCAAGTCCCTTTGCTTTGTGAACAGTCATGATATGGACTTTTTGAGAATTATCCTCTTCTTCGTTGATTGGACAGGAGTAATATTTAAGTGATCTGTGAAGATAATTGAAAAGACCGACCAGATCATATTTGCCCATGATATTTTCATAATCGGAAATTACTTCAGAAATCAGTGAAAGATTAAGGGCTGCTTTTTTTGCTTCAAAATCATTGCGGATGAGCAGTTCATCCATATAACCTGTTATTTTTAACAGTTCATAAAAAATCTGAAGTGCAGACATTCTTACATGTGTCAGTGATGATTTCAATTCATTCAGTGAAGTGAAAAAGTCAAGATCATGTTCATCACTGATTCCTATGCTTTTAAGCTCGTCACGTGAATATGAACTCAAATCAACATAGCCCACTTTTTTAAATATTTCCTCTAGGGTTTCATCTGAAAAGTCTCGAACAACATCCATGATTGAAGTTGATTTTGCCGATGAATCAATAGGTTTGAAGTCTTTTTTAGCATTGACTACATTCATCTGCTGTCTGCGTTCAATATCATTGAGGATATTCTGAGTGTTGGGAGATAATTTGAATACCTTGCTTGACTCATAGTACTTATTTGTGAATGAAGACAGATTAATCCACTGGCCTCTGTCACCGTAATAAGCTATGCGGACAGGATTAAAAGGCAGCATATACCATATTAAAACGAGAATGGCTTTTACCTCATCCTGATAAATCAAATCATCAATCCCTTTTAGATAAAATGGGATTTTGTGTTTTTCAAATTCTTCAAGAATATCCTTTTTATCCTTATGACTTCTAAATAAAATGCATATGTCACTGTATTTGGCGATTTTACCTGAACTTTTGAGGTTTTGAACAATATATGCGATTCCCCTATATTCCTCATCATCTCTCGAATTTTCAAGAATATACACAGGCATTTTCGAATCATTGACCGGTCTTAAATCCTTTTGTGTTACACGTTTTTGAGAGATGAACTTCTCGTTGAACTCCACAATATCCGATGAAGACCTGTAATTGTTTACAAGTATTCTGTTTTCAAATTCATCACTTTTTGAATAATTGTTGAAGAATTTCGGATTTGCAGCTCTGAATGAGTATATACTCTGATCTGCATCTCCGACAACGGTAAATGTGTCAGATATTGTTCTGAGGCATTCAAATATCTGCATCTGAATAGCATCGGTGTCCTGAAACTCATCAATCAAGATGTTTCTATACTGCACCCGGTTCAGATTATCCTCATCAGACAATATCTCCAAAGCCTTAACCAGAAGATAGTTCTGGTCACAGACGTGTTCTGTTTCCATCAGTTCAATCCAGTCACGGTATGAATTTGCAATTTGGAGATATCTTGCCTTGTATACATCACAATTAAATCCTAATGTTTTGATTTCTTTTTTAGATGGATACTGATTATCTGAGTGTGTTTTATAAAATTCATCAATATATTCTAGATATTCATCACAGGGAATGTATTTTGACTCAATATGGTTGATTAGTGCATCTGAGTCAACTTCAAAGAGAGTGTATTCATCATATTTTTTCAATACCTGTCCAGATTCATAGTTTCTTAAAAATGCAGGACCCATAAACCCCAGAGATTTTCTGTGTTTGTTGAAAAACAGGTTTCTTTCAGATTCCCTTTTAAGCAGATTATATGGGATATTACAGAAATCTGCCAGTAGTGACCTGCAGAAACTGTGGATAGTGCTTATTCTCATCTGGTTTATAACATTCAATTCAATTTTTGTGTCTTTTTTAAACCGCTCCCGCAGTTCATCGGCTGCTTTGTTGGTGAACGTGATGACAAGGATTGATTCAGGATTAGCCCCATTTTCAATTAAAAAGAGTACCCTTTCAATGATTACTCGTGTTTTACCGGCTCCAGGACCTGCGTTGATTACCAGAGGTTTTCCCATGTATTGTACTGCCTGTTTTTGATAATCATCAAGATTTACTTCCGGAGGTATTTCATGGACTATGCATCTGTCGGTTTTTTTAACCGCTTCGAAGTTTAATTGTCTTGTAAGAGGATTTCCTTCAATGTCAAATAATTTCAGGCTCAAAATATGGTGTTTTAAAAATTCATTAAGATTATCTTCAATTAATTTTAGGGCTTTTATTTTATTATCTGAGCTTAAATCTTCAATTGATATCATTTCATCTCCCTCAAGACCTATCAATGAGGACATTATGCTATTTACTTCAAGATTATTTAAAATCAGATAGATATCCTCATTTGTTATTTTGGGATTGTGTCCTAAAAATGTAAAGTCGAATTCATAGTCAACCTGCAGAAACTTATCCCTGCCAACATAATAATCGTCACAGATATATTCAAACAGTATTTTATGCACACTTTCAATATCATCTAACGTTAGAGTTAAGGAAGGGTCGTTGAAAACATCTATTGTGAATACAAGTTCACGTTTGGCTTGTCGGCAAAACAAATCCAGGACAACTTTTGCGGCAGCCATAGCCAAATCATACTTTCTGACTACAATCAACTTTTCCATGACTATGCATAGGCCATATAAATTCTCAGATTTACTTTTTAAAAAAGTAAAAACACTACTTTCTCTCATTGTAATCATTAAAACGTTTTGTTATAAAAGTTCCCTTAATCTCTTCAGGCTGAATCATACCCCTGGATATATCCTCAAGAATATCAGAGACAATAATTTCACCGTCTTTTCGGGTTAAGTTTTTAACTTTGATTAGTTTGGAAAAGGAATCTCCACTGCCTTCTACAAATTTGTTTAAGTTTTCACGGCATCTTGCTTTTTTATCCTCACTTTTAAGCATGCACTGCCTTTGGAATTCATGAACAATTCCCTTTTTAAATTCCTTTGCTTCGATAATTTCCCCGTGAATATTAAATACTATATCAACAATATCCGAATCCTTTAAAATAGGATAATTCTTTTTGGCATTTGCGATTCTTAAAGTGTCATAATTTCTTCCGACAATGTTGGTCAACTCATCAATGTATCTGGCCTGTTTTAGGGTGTTTGAAAAATAATACTCCAGATATCTTTTAATTTCAAAATCAGTAATATTATCATCCATGATTTTGTCTTTGACCCGGTTAAAAACCAAATCGATTTCATCAGGTGCGAGGTTATAATTTTTGAGATATTTGATATAAAACTCACTGTCTTCTTCAAGCAAAAAAGAGAGATATTTAATCTTATTCTGTTTTTCTAAAGTTATAACCCATGATTTGAAGTAATCATCAAAAGTGGCCACAATATTGTCGGGAATTAACTTACCAGAATTGATATCCTCCTTTAATTTGTCAACTATAAGTTCCCATTCTCTTAAACTCAAATCATATGAGTAGAGAATATAATTAAAAAAAGGAGTATCATAATCCCCTATAAGTTCATCTAGCCTTGACATCATCACTGCACTAATCATAACTGTTAATATTTTGTTTGAAATAATTTAAATAATTAATTGATATAATTTTTTAATATAAGAACAATATCACAGTTAATCAAAAAAAGAGTTGAAAAGAGAATTATAATTCTCCCCTTTCACGGCGTTCATCCAACAATTTAAGACCTAAATCGCCTAATTTATATTTTTGAATTTTACCGCTTGTTGTAAGCGGGAATTCTTCAACGAAAAATACATATTTAGGCACTTTATACCTTGCAATAGACCCTATACAGAAATCACGAATATCAGCTTCAGTTACTTCATCAAACCCATCCTCTTTAATGATGAATGCTCCGACAAGTTCACCGTACTTTTCATCGGGAATACCTGCAACCTGCACATCCTGAACACATTCATGAGTAAATAAAAATTCTTCTATTTCACGAGGATAAATATTTTCCCCTCCCCTGATAATCATGTCTTTGATACGGCCTACAATTGAATAGTATCCGTCTTCATCAACTGTTGCAAGGTCTCCTGAGTGCAGCCATCCATCTGGTTCGATAGTTTCAGCGGTTTTTTCAGGCATATTATAATATCCCTTCATAACATTGAACCCCCTGCACATTATCTCACCTGTTTCACCCGGACCCAATTCTTCACCAGTTTCGGGATCAACAATCTTGACTTCAATGTTCGGGAATTTTCTGCCTACAGTATTGATTTTTTTCTCAAATGAATCTGCAGCATTGGTCTGTGTAAAACCCGGTCCGGCTTCGGTAAGACCGTATACGCTGGTAATTTCTGTCATGTTCATTTTTTCTATTGCATCTTTCATTGTTTCAACCGGACATGTAGAACCCGCCATAATACCAGTTCTCAGTGAACTCATATCAAACATATCAAACATCGGATGATTCATCATTCCAATAAACATTGTAGGAACACCATAGACTGATGTACATTTTTCCTTTTGAATTGAAGAAATTGCAAGCAGAGGGTCATACTCTTCAAGTACCACCATGGTTGAACCGTGAGTTATTACTGCCATTACACCTAAAACTGTTCCGAAACAGTGAAAAAGAGGCACCTGCAAGAGCAACCTGTCTTTTTCAGTGTAGTTCATATTTTCTCCAATGTAGTAACCGTCATTTAAGATATTTCGGCTTGTAAGCATTACGCCTTTAGGAAAACCTTCAGTTCCTGAAGTATACTGCATGTTGATCACATCATATTGGGATACTGCATCCTTTACCTTCTGATATTCATCGTCATCGTAATTCATACCCAATAAAATCAATTCATTGGTATTGAACATTCCCCTGTGCTTTTCCTGACCTACATGGAAAATGAATTTTAAATGAGAGAATTTTTCAGATACAAGATTTCCCCTTGCACTAGTTTTGAGTTCAGGCACAAGTTCATTGATAATGTCAAAATAGCTTGTATCCCTAAATCCG
>CACYBU010000056.1 GCA_902772665.1 uncultured Methanobrevibacter sp.
CCGGTATGTGACATGTGTTCCGCAGTAACTGCTATTACCTACGCAGGTATTTTAGCATACAGAGACACTGTAACTCAAATTTTAGGTGCTCCTGCTGGATTTGCACAAATGATGGCTAACGAAGCTTTAACCCAAGTAACCGCCTTAATGCAAGACCAAGGTATTGACAAAATGGATGAAGCATTAAACCCAGCAGCATTATTAGGTACCGCTGACTCAATGAACTTCGGTTCCTTAGCAGAAATCGTACCAACCGTGCTCGATTACTTAGGTAAAGACGAATAAACACGATAAGTTCAAATTGTTGGTTAAACCCAACAATTTCTAACTTATTTTTTAATCGTTAAGAAAATTAGCTATTAAAAAATAAGTTAAACTGATTTTAATAAAAAAAATGAGAGATAGATGTTATATGATTGATGAGGTTTTAAATAAAGCAAAACAAGGAAAAGAATTAAGTGATGAAGAATTTTTAGAATTGTTAAATATCGACGACAATGAAGATTTGGAAAAACTCTTCAAGGTAGCCCGTGATATAAGAAACAATCAATCAAAAGTCATTAAATTAACATCTACCATACATCTCACAAACAAATGCCAAATTCAGCCAAGATGCGAATATTGTGGATTTGCAGAAGAAACCTCTGAAAAAGGATATTTCAACGCATTCTATAAGTCAAATAAAGAAATATTAACTGCAGTCAAATCCATTCAAGAGGCACATATTCCCCGCGTAAGTTGTTCCGGAGGATACGGTTATAAAGGAAAACAGGCTGTGAACGCCTGTAAAATTGTGAAGGAAAACTCTAATTTGGAAATTCTTGTAAATGTAGGAGGAGATTTAACCGAAAAATCAGTGCAAGAACTGGCCAAACTTGGTGCAGACACAATATGCTGTAATCTGGAAACCATTAATGAAGACATATTCTATCAGAGAAAACCTGGCGATTCACTGGATCAGAGAATATTGACCTGTAAAAGAATAAGTGAGGCGGGCGTTGGTTTGTCTTCAGGACTTCTTTTAGGACTTGGTGAAAGTAAGGAAGATAGAATAAAACACTTACGTTACTTATCTAACTTTAAAACCCTGGAAGAAATTCCAATAATGGGTTTTAATCCATATGAAGGCACCCCAATGGCAGACTGGCCGGCATTTCCACTGAGAGAACAGTTGAAAATGGTTTCCGTTACAAGGATAATGTATCCGGAAATTACCATCACAATGCCAACCCCAACAGTCGGTCCTGAAAACGTGGAATTTTCACTTAAAGCAGGTGCAAATAATTTGGCTACAGTTATCGCTGATAATTACCCTCATGAAGTTAAGGGAGTAGGTTCTCCTGAATACGGTAATTACACAGAAGTAGTTAATGTTATTGAAAAATTAGATTTAATACCTCAAACTATTTAATCTCTATTTTTTAGATATGATAGTATGGCATTTGAAAAGATGATTAAAAATGCATTTGATGAATCAAGAAATAACTGCAGATTCGGAGATACTATTGAAGAAATTACAGAGATTCAAGATTATATCAGAAATGCTGAAAAAATCCGCATTCCAAATAAAAACGGCATTAAAGTAAACGTGTTGAATCAGGTTTTAAGGGAGTATAATCTACCCCCTGCAGAAATACTTCATATAAACACAAATACTGCAGATACCAGCAGAATTCCTGCCCTTGCAAAAGCTTACATGGCTCTTGACCAAAGTGATGCAGATTTGATTATTGCAAGAGGCAGACTTGGGATTCCAGGTTCTGGTTCCCTTTTAATTTTTATTGACAATAAAGGAAGAATACTGACCTGTGGAACCTCACCTTCACATCTGATCCATAAAAAATCCCTTGAGAATGCTGTTTACAGTGAAGCATGTGAAGCTCTTGAAAAAATTGGATTTGAAAAGAAAAAAGGTTGATAACATGAATGTTGATACTGGAATTACATCTGAAGTATTTACAATTAAATCTGAAACCAAACTGATTGATATCTTTAATGAAATCATTGATAAAAAATCACAGTCCGTTTTTAACTATATTAAAAGTTTAGACCTTAACCCGGACACCCCCATTGTTGTCATCGGGACTTATTTTACAGGTGCAGGAATTGTTAAAAAATTAAGTGAAAAATACACAAACATTCTATTGGTTGACCTGTATCCTCATTTAAGGGAAATGTTAGATGTTTCAATCGGAGGAAAAGTAGTGAATCCAATTGAATTTTCATCTAATCTGGATATGATATATACCGGAGAGGTTGTAATTGATACAACAGGTTTTGGCGGAATTAATGCTGAGCAGTCCTCCAGATTTGATGTCAATACATTCATTATAGAAGACCCCGTCGCTGAAGATAATGACCCCTTACTGGAAAAAAAGAATAACATCCACACCAGATTAAATGCCGTTACCGCCAAAAAAAAGGCAATAATTAAAACCAAAGGTATTCATAGTAAAACTTCAGGAACCATGACGTTAACAATCGGTGTTTTGACAAACGTGTTGAATAAGTGCCTTGAAATGGAAGGTGTGCTTTACAGTGCATGTGAAATGGGCTTTTTTGAAGAAGTTATCTTTAAAGAACAAAACATTAATAAATTCATCTCATTAGTCGATAAGCCTGCCTTAAAGGTATCAACCATAGACCCGTTCAACTGTGATGAACTTATCCAAGAAGAGATAGATAAAATTTATTGCGATACATATGAAGCTTAAAGAGATAATTGATTTTTTGGATGAAAAAGTCCCTGGAAGTTCAGCGTTGAACTTTGATAAAGTGGGACTGATGGACGATTATGATTTGAATTTGGATATCACATCAGTTATAATTTTTATGGATTTGCTGCCGGAAGATGATGATTTCAGTGAAAATACTCTGATTATTACCCATCATCCCCCATTGTTTAATCCGAAAACACCAACATATACAATTCATTCAAACTGGGACATAATTGACGGGGGCGCCAATGATGCATTGGCCGAATGTCTTAATTTAGAGACCTGTGATTATTTTGATAAAAAAACTCATATTGGACGAGTATGCAACTCAGATTATACTTTTAAGCAATTAAAAGAGATTATATTAACTGATTTTGAGAATGCAAGAATCGTCAATACTCCCGATGATGGAAAAATAATCCGAAAGGCAGGAATCATTTCCGGTTTTGGCCTGAAAAATCCCCACTATATTAAGCTGGCAGACAATATGAAACTGGACATGCTGATTTCCGGAGATCTCACTCAGGAAACTGCAATTCTTGCAAAGAATTTGGGAATTACCTTAATAGATTTGGGACATCATGAAAGTGAAGTTCCCGGACTATACCGGTTGAAAAATCTTTTAGAAGAAATAAATATTAATGCTAAAATTACTGATAAAAAACCTATTGAAAAACTCTAAAAAATGTGATGAACATGAGTATTGACAAAATTCAAGAAATGGAAAACAGACAATTGCCTTACGGCAGAATTGACCTTATCGGATGTGGAAGGTTGGGATTAAGGATTGGAATAAACCTGATTCAGGTGCATCGGGGAGGGCCAAAGACCATAGCTACATTTGATGGTCAAAAAATTGACGGAGGAGATGTGATTTTCACCCTTTTAGGTGCTAAAACCGGTGAAAACAAACCTGATTTTTTAAAACGAATCTGCACCCATGATGAAAGTTTCAGAAATGTGGAAAGTTATCCAGAATACATTACTGATGACAATTTGGATTTGATTAAAGGAGATGTTGTGATTATCGTTATTGCCGGAGGAAATACTATACCTACAGCAGCCAAAATAATCAGACATGCTCACAAAAGAGGAGCAATAACCATTGGAACTGCAGGAATTTTCGGTTTTGGCAATGAGAATATTGAAATAAAAGACATTTCAGAATATGACAGCAGTAATCCTGCTGTTGAAGAGTTAAGGGCAGCGGGAATAACTGAAAACCATTTAGTTCTCACAACAAATAAGCTGATTAGAGACAACGAACCTGTCACCCCATATACATTGGATGAAGTTGCAAAAATCATTACAATAACTGCATTAAAAAAATTACGGGATAAAAAATGATTAAAATTGCCACCGCAGAGTGTTTTACACATGGGGAAATCGGAAGAGAACTGCATGCACTGGCCCAGAATTATGAAGGTAATTTCGGATGCAAGTATATTGAAAACCTTGAAAAATATGGTGATTTTGACTATACTGATTTAAGTGTCACATGCAGTCTTTTTATACCTACAATTGAAGCCGTCAAAAAGATATTGAATGTTTCAAATCCTCCCAGACCCAACACTTTAATTAAAGGAATTAAAGTTTATGATGAAAAGGGAGATTTGGAAGTTTCTAAAGTCATGGCCGAAGCGGTGAAAAAAATGAGCGGATGCGACATAGCAATCGGGACCACTGCCGGCGTTGGTCATGGGGCAATCTGTATCATTACTGATGAGTATCAGATTAGACTGACTACAGATGTTTATGCCGATTTAAATGAACTGGACAGTGATGAGTTATTTGAAAGATCCCAATCAGGAATTAAAAAAACCCTTGAAATAATATTATTTTTTTTAAATAAGAATCTTGACAAAATAAAATCTATGGAAAATGTTGAAATCTTAAAAAAATAGTTAGAAGCCTTAGGGGGGATTCGAACCCCCGACTTCCACCTTACCAAGGTGGCGCTCTACCGGCTGAGCCACTAAGGCATAATCG
>CACYBU010000057.1 GCA_902772665.1 uncultured Methanobrevibacter sp.
AAATTTATTAACTGCAAAATCATTAAAATGAATATTATCCCCAAATTCTTTAATAAATTTATTATTTGCAAATTTATCAGAACCAATGATAAAATTTATTTGATTATCATATTCTTTAATAAAATCTATTTTTTGGAAATCATCATATAAATCAAACATTACATTAATTAATTTATTTAAATCTTTGAATTTAACTTTTGAAATTTGTTTAACTAAAATAAAATCATTATGTATTGTAGGGTCATCAATAATTAACTCAATGTGAAAATCCATTCTATTTAAATTTCCTGCAAGAATACCATTTTCATACTCTGATCTGAATCCATAATCTGAAAATGATGATTTCAAATTTCTTTTAAAATCCTCGATAGTTATCTCCCCACAATAATAATTTTTATAAAGAGTTATTGATAATGATTGCTTAGAAAATAAACGTTTGTTGAATTTATTACGAATCCAAGAAATAACTGGATAAGTTTCATTAGGAAATATAATTGTAATAATAGTTCCAACACTAGCAATAAAAGATATTGAAGTTATTATAAAATCAAGGGGGTTTGTCAAATCCATTATTACTTCTCCTAAACAATCGTTTAATATAAATTTTGTAGTTAATGATATATCAACATAGTGCTAGAGAGCATTTGATAAGAAAAAATTAGATGGCAAAAATCTTTCTCAAAGTCCTAGAAATAGAATTACTCTTTTTTTGATGTTTATTTTTATAACTTCCATATTTAAATTCTTCATTAACTTTAAATAATGGTTTGAATTGAGGATAATTATTAAGAAACAATTCAATTTCCCAATCATCTGTTTCTTCAATATATTTATGATTCCATTGATATTCATCTCTAATAACCACATGATTATTTTGTTTTCTACTTAATGAAGATTTATCTTCAACATTTTGCATATGATCATAATAAAGAGTAGGATGATTAATTTCAATTATAAAAGGAATCCAATCATCTAAATTTATGAGAGTATTATAGAACTCTGAAATTTTATCTTTATTAAGTTCATATTTTTTGCATTTCATTATTGAACAACTCATTTTATTTGAATAATAGCTGTTTTAGTTTGATAATTCATATATAATGTTTCATATTCTAAATCATACATTAGAACTTCTTCCATTAAATGATTATCCTTATCATATTTACGTAATGTTTCTTCAATAAAAGCTCCTTTAGTACCTTTTGGAGCTAATATAATTATATAATATTCACCATGCTGTGTACTTTTATCACTTGTGAATGATGTGGAAATAAATCTATTGAAAATACCTGGTTTTCCAACATCAACAAGGAAAAAATCTTTATGAGAATATCTGTGCAACATTACATTTCCTTTTATATTAGGATATTTATCTATTATACTATTTAAAATTTTAACATCTTTTATATTATCAGCATTATCATCAAAATACATGTTAAATCTATTTGAATTTTTAGCCCATAAAGCAACGATATTTACCTCCTCTTTTGAAAGATTTGGTTCTGGATAAATATGTTTTAAATAAACAAAAAGATTTTGAACTCCAGTATAATCATGATAATTTTTCATTATTTTTTTAACTTCTTTTTCTTTAATTTTACTTTTAATAGTATTTATTATACGTCGAGTCTTATTATTAATCGTTGTTTTTGTTTCAGTTTCCATTGATTTTTTTGGTAATTTAGATTTTATGTTACTTACAGGTTTTTTAATTGTTTCTTTTATTCTATCCATAACATTATTGCTTTTTTTACTATTTGAATTGGATTTATTTTTACTAGATTTAGTAGTAGTTTTCTTACCCGAACCCCGAAGGTCAGATGGTGGTCTGTTACTATAACTTAGCCAACATCTGCAATTGGCTACATTTTCTGCTCCACCATTTAAGTCTCCGGGATACATCATTCTTGCAGGATATGATCCATAAATATCAAATGTTTCATCGATGGGGACTGATTTGATAAATTTGGCTTTATGCCATACACGGGTTTTTTTAGTTCTACCATTATTCCAAATTTTATATGAGTATCCGTCATTGATTGCTTTTATCCAGCTTAAGTTGCATTCATTGGTGTGGAATGAATCTTTAATGATGTTTTGTATTCTTTTTTGTGCATGGTCACCATATTCTGCTTTTAGTTTATTGGTTAATTCTGCTTCAGAAAGTTTACTTAAATTTTTACTATTAATATAATCATCAATTTTACCTTGTAAATTAGGAATCTCTTCACGTATACGATTTCCTAATATAAATTGATATCTGTTTGAAATATTAGATACTGCTGCTTCAACAGCACGTTCTGGAATACCATAACTAATACGTCGAGTATCATTTCTTAGGTTAGTGTCAATAATATTTTCAACCATTTTATTTACTGTTGATTTTCTTATTGGATCACTAGTACCTGTAACTGCATCTTCAATTACAGCATCAATAATTTTATCTTGAAAAGTAGCTGCTTGATTACGTGCACGATTAATATTCTTATACTTGTATTGCAAGTGTATATCATCTTTCAATACAAGCACTTCATGTAATCTTTGTGCTTTTAATGCATAGGTTAATAGTTCACGATTAGTCATTTATCCATTTTCCTTATTTTAGTAAATTTTCATCTTCTTCAGTAATTGATTCTTCTGATGATGGTTCTGTTGGATAATCTTCTTCCATACTAGTGATGATGGTTTCTAATCTTTCATCAGTGTTCATTGCATCATTACCATAAATTATGCTGTCCAAACTTTGGTTGTTCATGAATCTTACATTGTAGTATTCATCGGTTTCATCCATGTGTAGTTCAAATGATTCACCAAAACGGTTAATGAATTCACCAAGAGTCATTGCACCATTCTGCAATAGTTTGATGCCTCTTTCAATAAGATTGTCCTCTTCTTCAAAATTAATAGGTAAGTATTCTATTGTATGACTTGTAGTGTTAAACTCATACTTGATAATGGTCTTATTGATTAAGTTTGCAATTCTTTTCTGCAATGTTCCAACAGTAGATTTACTATAATTCTTTAATAGCATTTCAGTCCTGTTACTTGCAATTCCACTAGATTCACTATCTCCTAAACGTTCACGAGGAACTCTATGTATTCTCCTAATTCTATCTGCAATTGATTCTGATAACTCAAGGAAACTTCCTTCTTTCTTTTCCTCACCAATTTTATGAACATTAATATCTAATGGTGAATCATCATCACTAGGCATGAACAATACTAAAGCAGTTCCAGGTTCATTAGTAACATCTTTGAACTCCTGCTCCAAATCTTCCTCAAATTCATCAACACCATAATCTTCACTTTCTTTCACATTACCACTAATAGTGATAATGTAATTTGGTATACCATTGCTGCGGAAGTGATTTGATTGATATAATACAATAGCATTATCAGTTAAAATAGCATCAACTTCTGATAAGTATTTAGGCTTACCATATACTTTAGATTCTGCAGAATTCGTATTGAACCATAAGATTTCATTAGCAATATTATCAACAGTAATGTTATTATTGAATTCACCAGTATCCTTATTCAGAAACTCATTATTGTTTGGGTCATAAACTTTGAAATAAGTCTTTTCAGTTCCGACTTTATTTAAGACACGTTTCTTATCTTTACACATTCTTAGGTATAAACTACTTATATGGTTTACTTCTTTGAAATCTTTACCATCACGTATTAATTCCAATCCCGCAAAACCGAATGTTTCCAAATCTTCAAGGAAAGCTTCTGCTTGCTCATCAAAGTTGAAATCATTGATGAAATCCTGAAGATTTGGAGGTATTTCAGAACCTGTTTTACTAATGATCTTCTTACCTGCAAACATTGCATCTTCACATTTGGTAGTGATGCAAATATCATGCAATCCACTAACTTCTCTCAAATTGTTTAACTTGAATGGGTCATATGGCGGTTGAATGATTTCATTACCATATTGCATTTCATCTTTACTTAATTCCTGACTTTTAATATCATATTCATTAAGCACACTTTTAATTACCGCTTGCCTTAAGAACTGATTTGTAACTACTTTCATTATATTTTATCTCCTATTCTTTCTTTTTCTTACTCTTGTACCTTTTTTCTGAGGATATAATCCTTCATGTAATAATGTTACACTATCTACCCTGTCATCGTGAGTAGCTTCATCATCAGCAATGATATTGTCTGATGGGAATTTGACCGCTTGTTTCTTAAACTTTTTTAACCATTTGCCTTTGACAAATAATATCTTTCCTGTTTTAATCCCACGAACACATCTTGAAGCCCGCATCATTTTTGATTTAGGAACTGGAATAAATGTTGGGTGAAAATCTTCAAATTCAGAAGCCCAGTAATTTTTAACTATCTTACCTGCTGCCGCAGGTTGTTTTTCAATCCAGTTATCATATTCATTATGAGATTCCATTATCATTCTCATATGTTGCTCAAGTTTTCCAGGTCTTTTTTTGAAACTAAGCTGGTCATGAACTGCAGCTATCTTTCCTTTAAAAACAGTGCTAAATGAACCTGCAGTATAGTCAGCAGTTTTTGATTCTGTTGCTGCAATATCCCATGTAAGAACTTGTTGTAATACATCCCATTCTGTTAAATATTCATCATATTCTTGTTTGGATATTGTTGCATCCTCAATCATATCATAATCAAATACATCACCAGATTTTAACTCATAATCCCAGTTACCTATTTGATATTGATAATCTGCCTTAGATAATTCCTGCAAAGAATCAAGATAATCTTCTTTGTCAATGTAAGGATTATCCCAAAAATTCATTTCAAAAAAAGGGTATGGGCCTTCAACAAATCTTTCTTTCAGATAAGTAGATCCATCTGCATCAGCAGGGTTACTGATATAATAAAGTGCAAGAGGAAATTTCATTAATCCTTTTGTTCCTCTCAAACTTCTGTTAAGAAATTGTAGGTTCACTTTAAAGAATTCAGAAGCTTCATCAACTATGATTCTATGGTATGCTCTACTTTTGAATTTCTCCTTATCCTTTTCAAGGAGCATATATGAATAGTAAATTTTTGCATTTGTGTCATGGTTAATGAAACAACGTTTTGATTGGTTATGTTCAACATTTGGGAATTCCTTTGTCCATTCATCGATGTAATCTACAATACCTCCTGTTGCAATTACGTTGTCATAAGTGGACCTTAGTATTAGGCATCTGTAGTTTTTGGCTTTGAAATGTTGTAATGCTAATACTGCACCTAAAATACTTTTGCCTGAATATGCTGAACCACCGATAAGTTTTCTTTTGTGCTTATCACATATAGCATACAATTGTTTTGCATAAGGTTTTATTGGTATGAATGGATTTTTTGCAATACTATCATTAATGATTTGCCAATCTTCCTTTGTTAATGATAGTTTCCCATAGTCTACTTTCATAATTTATCAAGGAATTCTTCAGATACATTACTGATATTTTGTATTCTCTCCATCTCTTCAGGAGTATATTCATAAATGTTTTCTTCACCTGCAAGTTCAACTTCCACATCTGCATCAACATGATGTTGATTTGTTGATTCACTAATTCTAGTACTCCTACCATTTGCAAGGCGGAAGTTTTTATAAGTATCATCAAGTGTTGTTACTAATGTTCTTAACATCTGTATTTTAGTCGATGTTGCATACTCCCCATGATACATTTCATCAAGTAATTCATTAGCTAAATCCAATATCTTTTTAAAAGTTTCTTTGAATTTTGCATTGGTTTCATCAAAATCTTTTCTGTCTTTTTCTAACTCTTCCAACTCTAATTCAGTATCATGTAATTTTGCCCTTTCAACCCAACACCATTTTGCAGAGTTGCTTTGTAATGTAGATAATGGAATTTCTTTGTTATTATTGTTTTTTTGTCCACTTTTGTCCTTTTTTAAAATTTTTTGAACATTTTCTAGGGTTCTTTCTTCAGGAGATAAATCTCTGTATATTTTAAATCTGTTGAAAAGTTTTTTTGATTCTCCTTTTAACCTAGATTTCCAATATAATTTTTTTTTAGCCATTTTCTATTTTCTCCAGGTATTCCAAGATTTTTTCTTCTGCTATTTTCTGTGCTTTTTCATCAATGTGTTTTTCAATTGTTTCCAGTTCATCATGTTTTGTTTTTTCTTTCCATTTGTCAATGCTTACGATGATTATTATTGCTAAAGCAATCATTAATGCGCCTACTACTATTGCGACTTCATCCCACCCATGAAATAATGGGTGGTTTGTGATTCCATTGAATAGGAGTACTACTCCTGTTGCAATTAGGCTGCTTGATAATGTTGTTTTTACGAATCCTGTCATCCAAACTATTCTCCGGTAGGGTATTTGGTCAACAAGTTTATGATCTGTCATCTTCCTCAACACTTTGAATCATTTCTTGGAATTTTTCAGCTGATTCTGGGGGTACATCTATTTCAAATGCAGTAAATTCCGCAGGTATTGGTTCATCATTGATGAGTATTTGTCCATTAGAATCTTTGCTCGTAGTTATTTCTGCGGTTGTTATGTTTGCTCCGAAATGTTCTATTCCATATTGGATATAATCATATACTGTTGGATTTTTCTTAAAGAAAGTGTTTGAGTATTTTGCATCTATATAGGATAATGTTAAACCTATGAGCAAACCTAAGTTTTGCATTATCTGTGTTTCTTGACCACTTAAATCAACACCGAAGTATTTGAATATTATTTTTATTAACCACGGAGTAGTATATCCTGCAATCAATAACCCTATTGTTTTGAAGATAGTACTACTATTACCTATAAAATTAGCATTTTCCTTTGTCATGAATATATTCCACCTTTACATTTTTTTGGATTGGAAAGGGAAGGATTCAAACCTTCATAAGAGTTTAAAAAAAACATTGATATAAAAAAAATACCTCTTATTCATCAAGATTACTATCATATTATTACCAAAATATTCCAAGCACAAATAAAGTTGAAGAAATAAAAAAAATAAATCAATCATTTTTTTATAAATTTTTTTGACCTCTCCATAAATGACGAACGGGGGAATTGAACCCCCAACATCGAACCTGTAGTTTATATGAAAGGATACCTAGAAAAAAATAGTGTAAAGTACCAAACCCAAATGATTAATCCATATATCCCATTATTCCTAAAATAAATTTTTTAACAGGAGTCAAATTTAATGAATACATAAATTAATGATAATTGAAACTATAGCAAAAATTTTTACTCAAGAGCTTAGACGCAAAAACTAACAAAAATATACCAAAAACCGATATTCCAGCATATTTTAAGCAATCGTATAAAATCCTTATTCACATGAAAAAATTATCTACAAGAACATAGCCACATTTATTACAGATAATTTCACCGTGGATATGGTCATAGACAAGATCCATTTTTTCAAAACAATAATCACACTTAAGATTTACAAGAAATTCATTTGGCAGAATATAAACGGGGAACTTATCGTTTTCATCTGGTTGAATTTTTTGTTTTTTTACTTGTGATTTAACGTGTTTAAAATTTTTAGGATTAATCATAACTCTACAAATAAAATATTTTTTTCTAAAATACCCTTCAACATATAAAGTGGAAAAATAGAAAAAAGAAAAATATTTGCCCACTTATTTAAAATGCAACACCAATTCGGCGTTTTTCTTTTAAAATACTCAAATATTCATCTTTAAAGTTAGTTCTTCGATGTTTAGATAAAAAACCAGTACCAACATAATTATTTTCATTACTAACTAATTCCCCATCACGTATAAGTTTTCTTCTTTTTCGTTGATATCTTGCTTTACTATCTTGCTTGCTTTTGCATCTACATTCATCACTACAAAAAGCAGTTTTGTTCGCAATTTTCACATACTTTGTTCCACAGTATTTACACCTACTAATGTAAAATCTTGCCTGTGGATCACCAGGTATTCTATGAAACAACATTTTAATTTTCACCTTTTACATTCAGATTGACATCTTCTTTTAACAGCTCTTTTTAGATGGGCTTCATCTTTATACTCTGAAGCATGTTCAAGTTCATCCTTGATGATTTGGGTAATTTGGTCTTTATCTGCACAACCGTAACCATACCAAACCATCGAAAGATAATTATGGAATTCACTTACAGTCATCATTTTTCTAATAACTCCAATAATTCGTTGCAGGCTACAATTTTTCCTTGAAAATATACTGAAGTAGAATAATCTCTTTTTTGTTTTGCTAATTGCCTATCCTCTTCAGCATTCTTTTTTACCGCATTAATACACTCATAAACACAATTCATTCAACCACCTTTTTTAATAGTTTATTTTTTTCTGAATTACTCTCATTTACTACTTTAAAATATATTTGTTGCAATAATATCTTTTCTTCAATAGATTCTGCTGTAAATTCAATGCTACAGGTTAGTTCATCACGATAATTAATATACATAGTTTACATCAACTCCCCACTAATTAAAAATTTTAAAGTAATTCTCTTGATATAATCTTTTTTAATTCCTCATTTTCCATTTTTAATTTTTTTATTAACTCGTCATTTTCGTTTAAAGTATTGAAAACTTCTTTACTACCCATACAGTAATCTTCAATATACTCCATATAGTCTTCATCTGCCAGTTCATCAATATCTTCATCAGAATACCCTTCATCCAAATAACCATTATCAATGTATTTTTGTTTAAAATATTCTTTTGTACGATTATGTTTTTCAGTGTCAAGTATGCAGCAATATTCCCCCATATCTGCATAAACATATCTGTCAGTCATTTTAACTCTCCTTGTCTTAGTGTATATTCCTACAAATAGGTACACTTTCATGGTATGCATTAACACATTCACCATAATCTAAAATAAATTTTGAATCATCTCTTAATCTAAATACTGTAGAATATGACCAATAAATAATTGTTAAAGGAGGTTTACCTGTTTGGGATATTCTTCTTTCTATTTTGAAATGAGTTAACTTTACACCAAATGTTTCACAAAGTGCATCATGTACCTTTTCAGTCCATAGTATATCAGGTATATTATGATTAATATTCACATGAGGCCCGTTCATTTTAACATTAATTAATTCTGGGTTAATCTCATTCTCTTCACAAAAAATTTTTAATTCATTTACTAATTTTTCATAGGATTTCCAACCATCATCAAATAACTTATCAACATACATTGCATCCATTTTTCTCAACTCCAAAGGTGGTAAATCAATCTTCTGAGTAACCTCTCGTTTACATTTTACACATTGATACACTTCTTTCGGATTACCATCCAATCCTCTATAATATAAAGGGTAGCTGGGTAATGCTGCACCACAATAAGGACATTTCTTTTGAAGTGCTTTCTTAATTATCCCATCGAAAGAGATTATATCTTCAAACATTCTCTTCATTCTCTTCTCCTACACGTACAGTAAATCCTTCGACTTTGAATCTGTAATAATACAATCTACCCCATGATGGAACATCATGGTAGATACTATACAAGAATTTTTTCAAATCATCAAGAGTATCAAATCCTTCACGTTTTGCATCTTCATCATTTAATGACTGCCAGTATTTGTAACCAACATCTGTAATTGTAACAAAGATTTGTTCATCACATCCTTCAAAAATGCATGTCGCAAAATCATATTTTTTCAGATCCAATCTTTTTTGGGGAATGCGTAATGTTTGGGTTTTTTTACCTTCTTTGATAAGATTATAAAATTCTTTTTTAAATTTAATAGCAGCCATATATTATTCCTCCCGGATGATTAACAACATTGTTTCAATTTCGTGTAGATGTCCCTTGTAATATTCTGTTTTTAAAATATCTCCCTCTGTTTTAGATTGTTCATATCTCTTTCTGTAACTTTTTTCTCTTGCTTCCAGTGTTTTAATTATTTGATTAATCATCTTCACCACTACTTATACTAATTATTGGAATTTTATATTTTGGCATATTTTGCACCATCATATTTTGAAAGGAGTTTCTAAAACTCCTTAATCATCATAATGATTGGCTGCATCGATTATTGCAATAGCCATGTAATAATTGAAATGAATGTCATCAGACACTAATCTTGCTATTTTACATAGCTTTAATCTATCCAACACATGAACATCTGATTGTGCTTTATTTTCTAAATCCTCCTCAGATTCAATAAGTTTGCCATCATAATCAATGACACAATATCTTTTAATCAATTTTTCCATATTTATCACCATTTTTTTAACGTCTTAAAAATTCAACTATGCTACCTAAGCAGAAACCCATTACAAAACCAAATATTAAATGAATTAATTCAAGTTCAGTCATTCTAGCACACCACACTCAATAAGCAATCTTTCTATGAAATCTTTTTTTCCACATAACCATACATTTTTCAGACATTCTCACACGAATAGGCAATATTCTATTAACAAAATTCATACACCATTGACAATAATTCATATGACATTTTCGCATTGGAATATTAGCATATTCATTTTTTCTTGTTTGGAATTTGTATTTTAATCTATACCGTTTTTCAGTCATTCAACATCCCTCCTATGTTTAGGATAATCATTAAAACCAACACGACGTAGATAAACTAAAGCCTTATCATCAGCCTCAGCCCA
>CACYBU010000058.1 GCA_902772665.1 uncultured Methanobrevibacter sp.
CCATCAGAAGTAATATTCCAATGGGACCTTTAAGGAATCCATTAATCCCTTCTCCTTTAGGGAATCTTTCTTTAAAGATTTTTAAATGAGGATTCTCATTTAATATAAAGTATTCTGATATTGATCAGTTTCACTTCTAAGTCCTAATTTTCCACGTATTTTCATAGTATACATTTTTAAAAACGAATTTTCACAAAAAATAAAATCTACCAATATAACTTTAAATTTAATTATTCAAGAATAAAACATTGAAATCAAAGAATTACGCAAAATTAATTATAATTTTTCTATTATAATAATTTAGAACAATCTATTCATCAAGTATTCCTATTTAATGAGAATAAATTTAGAGATTTAGGCTAACCAAAAAACGATGCTGTGACCTCTATTTCACCACTAAAATTTTTTGAGACATACGGCCCCAAAATTTAATCAAACTCTACAAAAATACATAAAAACATCAAAAGTTAACTATAAATAATTAAAATTATAAATATTAATTTGTAAAGTTATTGATTATTATTTTAATAACTTTAAGTTAGTTAATTTTATTTATAATTGTTTTTAACTAAATTCAGTTAATTTAACTCAATCTGAGAGGAAATCCTCCCAATTAAAATTTTACTAACTTTTTGTTATTAAAATTTTAAATTGGGTATTTTGCGATAAGATAATTTGTTATCATGTGATTAAATAAAAGGAGGATTGTTATATTATGCCTTTAGAAAAAGATGATGATTTCAATAAGGATGACATTATTGAGCGATTAAAAGCCAAAGGTAAGGAATGGTAATCGTATGATTACTTATGTGGAATTTTTATTTTCACGGCCTGTTTTAATGTTATTTGGTATTTTGAATTTGAAATTTATTTTTAAGCGAGGACATCCAGCTTATAACAGGATTAAGTTGTATGGTATTTTTATGTATGCTTCTGAGCAGAATGTATATACATTAACTGGTGTTTCGTATTTATGTCGTAATGACGAGGTCTTGAAGTGTTTTTACGAATGGTATTACTCCATCGCCTAATTGTTTGGATGATTTTTTAAGAAATAGTAATCAATTGGTGATGAAAGCAATAACTATTTGCACATTAGTGGAATTGAATGACTTAGGATATTTAGATTTTAGAAGAATTTATTGTGACAGTACTGATGCAAAAATTAACGGTTCTGTCAATTATAAAGAGGATTTAACAGACTTAAAATGTTTTAAACTGTTGAGTGACTGGAATCTGCTCCACAATGGAACAGTCCATAATGAATAAAAACTGTAAAAAACTAGAGAAACTGTTGAAAAAATATGAAAACGATGAAGAAATGGTTGAATACATCAAACATATCTTAAAGAATTATGGTTTGTATCGAAAGGCAGCATACCGTATGTATGATGTGTTTAAAAAATATCTTGATAATGATCCTGATGGATATGTTATGTGTAATGTTTCCAGAAGCTCGTTTTATGAAAACTAAACGAGGAAGATTCGAATTTGCACTTTTAATACAACAATGCATGTTACGAAAGGGAATAGTATTACCCAGATTATTGGAAAGTGAACCTAATGATGAAAAATCATTATCTGAGATAATACTTGATTTAAAAGAAACATTTAGGATAATGGAGAAATTACAAAGGCATTATGGTGAGAGAAGTAATTATAAACAAATTTGCGATGCATTAGAAGTTGTTATAATGATTTTAGACTCTGATTATTTCACTGATGATAATTTAGAAGCAGCATATGATCATAATCTTAATGTTCTAATCATGCCAAGACTCATTGCACGTAGAATTAATGACAAACTACGAGGCAGAAAATTCCAAGATGTGGAACATCTTATCGAAGAAGGAGTCGGAAAAATAACAAAAAGACATACTGATATTGCAAATAAAGGTCATGTTTGTCCATTTGGTGTTCATTCAGAGTGTTGTGTTGAAAAGGAGATTAATAGTGAATTTAACAGACTTAGGGAAGGACAACCTGAGGTGTTTAAAGAAGTCTCCTACAACTATGAATTTATTTGTCCTGCAGATTGTCCCGTGAAAGACATTTGCACCATAAATCCTATTGAAGATAGACATAGCGTTTTAAAACATAATATGATATCAAAATTTACAAATAAAAGATATCTTAAGATTTATTTAGAACGTTTTGCTGCAAATGAGCAAATATTTGGCTATTACAAAGGGATTATTGAGATTATTAAACTCTTTGGATCAAACCAAACTGCCTCTCAAAACCACTTGTACATTCTGAATACATGTCGTAACTTAAAAAGAAAAGTATCACTTAAAGGTACTGTATACTAGTATCAATATTTTTTCTTATTTGTTGCAACGCTACTTGAGTTTTTTTGTCCAGAAAAAACTCTATTGTAAAGTAGATTTTTGGGCTTTGCTAGTCTATATGCCGTTTGTTGAAGTAGATTTTTTGAGTTTTTCCTTCAATTTTTGGCATTTGTTGTGTACTTTCTAAAGCCATTATCAGAAAAG
>CACYBU010000059.1 GCA_902772665.1 uncultured Methanobrevibacter sp.
ACATGTTCACAGCCGTTGAATGAAAATTTAACCGTTGGTGTCAATGGAGTTAATCAAGTCCTTAAAATTATCAACGGCACTGCTTATCTTAATTTGACCAGTCTGGAGTATGGACAGTATAATATCACTGCCTGTGTTGATAATGAATTTTATGACTGTCAAAATTCAACTGATTTTTTTGTTAATGTTAAAAGAACATATGTTAATGTCTCTGATCTGGAAACAGTTTACAACAGTGGAGTTTATTATCCTGTTCAACTGTTGGATCAGTTTAACATGCCTGTTTCTGGACGCGAAATCAAATTTGCAATCGATGATAATGTTTATTATAATCTAACAGATGAAAATGGAATTGCATTAGTAGTTATTAGTTTAAAAGTGGATGTTTATTCATCAATAATCAGTTTTGAAGGTGATGATTTATACATTGCATCTCAAAATCATTCAAAAGTCAGTGTCAAATCAAGTATTGCTCTTCCAACAAGTATGGATTATGCTTTAAATTCAGATTATGAAGTTTATCTTTTGGATAAATTCTCAAACCCTTTAAACAATACCTTGATTACATTCAATATTGATAATAAAAATTATGATGTTTTAAGTGATAATCAGGGAAGGGCAACTCTTTCCATTCCCGTTAAATCAGGTAATTTCATTGTTAATTTGACAAATCCATCTACTGGTGAGAAATCATCACAGAATATTACAGTCTTTAAAAGAATCACTCAAAATAATGACATATTCTGCTACTATGGCAAAAATCCTAACTTTAAGGTTTGTGTATGTGATGATAATGGATTGTTTAGAGAGGGTTTGGTAGTCAAAATCACATTCAATAAAAAAACGTATAACGTGCTGACAGATAAATACGGTTGGGCAAGCTTAAAAATCAGTTCAAAATCAGGAAAATACACTATTGTCTCAGAATATAAGGGTTATAATGTTTCAAATAAAATAACCATTAAACCAACATTAATAACTAAAAATAAAAAGGTTAAAAAAGGAAAAACTATTAAATACACTGCCAAACTCTTGAATAAAAATGGTAAAATCCTTAAAAATAAAAAAATCACATTTAAAATCAAAGGTAAAATATACACTGCCAAAACCAATAAAAAAGGAATCGCTACTGTTAAAATTAAAAATTTAAAGGTTGGTAAATATAAAATTACAGTAAAATATGCCAAACAAACTTCAAAAAGTACCATCACTGTAAAAAAATAGGATTTAAAAACTAATTGTTCAATTTTTGATTTTTAAACTACAAATTATTTATATCATAAGAAACTGAAATACTAATATTCTATACATTTTATCCGTTTTTGGTTGTTTAAAATAATGTAATGGAGGAAATATTTTGAAGAGAATACAATTTGTTGCATTTAATATAATATTGATTTGCTTATTGATTGTAATCCCAGCTAGTTTTGCAGTTGATAATGAAACTGTTGTTGAGATAAATGCTGATAATCAAAATAATACCTTATCCGACATGTCTGATGAGGTTTTAACAGGTAATGATTATTATTTTGACGCATCTGTCAGTGATGATTATGGTGATGGCAGTCAGTACAATCCCTACAAAAGATTAACTTCTTATAGGATATTTGATGATTCAGTTATACATTTGGCCACTGGAGAGTATGATTTTGACGGTTCCAAAACGGTTTATAATGTAACAATAATCGGTGAAAATCCTCAAACAACAATAATTAAAAATGCTAAATTCACAGTCACAGATTCACTTGTACTTTCTAATGTAACACTGATATCTTCAAATATTGCAAATAATAAAAATTTAACAGCTTTAAATTGTATTTTTAAAGATTCATCCTCTTCAATGTATGGTGGGGTTATCAACTCCAATAATGGTAATATCATTATGGACAACTGTGAATTCATAAATAATACTGCACAATGCGGTGGAGCAGTTTATAACAAAGCGGGCTCTTTAATAATTAATAATTCAAGATTCTTTGATAACCATGCCGAACTATTTGGTGGTGCAGTCACTGCAGTATCTACAAATCTGACAGTAAATAATGTTACTGCCAGAAACAACAAAGCAGATACTGGTGGGGGAGTTATTTATTTATTGTACGGTATTTTTGAAGCTTATAATTCCACTTTCTTAAATAATTTCGCAGAAAGTGGAGGAGCATTATTTATTGACAATGTTGAGTATAATATAATTAAAAACAATAGTTTTTCAAATAACACAGGGTATTCACTTTATTCCTTTTACAATCCGAACTCAACAATTGTAAATAATAGGTATGATAAGGAAAATGATGTGTTTGAATCTAGTGATGCTTCATTTATAGGAAATAATAATTATGCCTTATATTATTGCCCTATAGTTAATATTACTGATATTCCTTCAAGATATGATTTAAGGGATTATGGTTATGTCACATCCGTTAAAAGTCAGGGGTCCAACGGTAACTGCTGGGCATTTGCAACATTGGCAACACTTGAATCATGTATTCTTAAAGCTTTGGGAGATAACTTTGATTTATCAGAGTCCAATCTAAAAAATCTGTTCATGAAATATGGTGATTACGGCTGGAAAATGGAAACCAATACGGGAGGTTATGCTTCAATGGGTTATAATTATCTCACCAGCTGGTTAGGACCTGTCTTGGAAAGTGATGATCCTTATATTCTCAATTCATTATATTCTAAAATATTCAACAGTACCATGCACGTTCAAAACGTATTGTTCATTCAAAGAACCAGTCTGAATGAAACAGAAGAGATTAAAAAAATAATAATGACTTACGGTTCTGTTTATTCACAAATCTATTCGTCATTTAAAAATGGAAAACAATACTATTCCGGAGGCACCAATGCAAACCATGCAATATCCATAGTTGGATGGGATGATAATTTAGAATTTGAAGGTGCTCCAGGCAAAGGAGGATGGATAATTAAAAATAGTTGGGGAACAGGTTCAGGTGATAAAGGATTTTACTATGTATCCTATTATGATACTTCATGTCTTCCAATCGGAAAGACAGACGGTGCATTCACATTTATTTTAAATGACACAATGAAATATGATAAAAATTACCAGTATGATATTCAGGGCAAATCTGATTTCTTTATTAACTCATCAAGCACTGTCTGGTATAAAAATATATTCAAAGCAACTGATGATGAGTATCTGGCTGCAGTTTCAACAATATTTGAAAAAAACACTAACTATACATTTTCAGTTTATGTAAACAACGTATTGAAATTCACACAGTCAGGGTTTTCAAAACCCGGATATTATACATTTAATTTAGATGATGTCATTGCTTTAAATGCCGGTGATTCATTTGAAATAAGATTCAACATTACAGTCGATGGAGATGCAGGGGTACCGATTTCAGAAAAAATCAGTTTCAATAAACATTTCTATAAAGAAAACACTTCATTTTTAAGTTATGACGGTGAAAACTGGGTTGATTTTTATAATTTAACATGGAAATACACAACACACACTTATGACTCACAGGTGGCATGCATTAAAGCTTTCACTGTTTTAAATAAAATTGGAACTTATCTTAACTTAACTGTTGATAATATCGTTGACGATACCTGTGATATTATAGCCGAGGTCTGTAACGAATGGGGATATGCTGTAAATAAGGGGAAGGTTACTTTCAATGTTTCTGACAGTTTACATGCAGTTGATATTATCAACGGGTGGGCTAAACTTTCAAACGTAAATATATCTCATGGTGTGAATGAATTTTCAGCATGGTTCACCAGAGATAACTATGTCGGCTCCAACAATACACTTTTTGTCAGCAACTCTCCAATAAATACTACCTTAAACTTATCATTCAACAGCTCCGAAAATCCGGTTACAATTCAGGCAATAATCAAAGACAGCAAAGGAAGTCTGGTCAAATCCGGTAAAATAATATTTCATGTTGAAAGTATAGATTATGCTGTTGGAGTTGTCAATGGTATAGCAACTTTAAGTCATATGTTTGAAAACACTGGAAAAAATAATATTTCTGCTTATTACTCTGATTTATACTGTTACAATTCCTCCAACGGCAATGATTCAATTGATATTCAGGTAATATACACTAACATTACCCTAAAAGTAATGGGCGTTCATAATCCGATAAACATAACTGCAGTAGTAACTGACATTGAAGGTAATAGAATTTCAGAAGGAAATGTTACTTTCAATATTGAAGGCAGGGATTATACAGTTGATATATCCAATGGAAATGCAAAAGTACTCCATATTTTTGAAAATATTGGTTTAAACAATATATTCGCCCAATATAATGGGAAATATAATTACAATGCATCTAAATGCAATTCATCGGTAAATGTTTCTTTAATCAAAACCTATCTTGAACTGGAAGTTAATCATAAAACCCACAATCCTGTCGAAATTATAGCATATGTTTATGATGAAGATGATAATCCGGTAAATACTGGTAATGTTGTATTTAATTTAAATAATATTGCTTATACTTTGCCAGTTGCTAATGGAACTTCCAAATTGATACATGTATTTCAAACAATGGGTGTTAATAACTTTTCAGTGTGTTATGTGAAAAATCAGTTTTATGATTCATCCCAAAATGCCACAGGTGTTAATATTTCCAAGATTAATGTGAATTTATCAATGTCAATTTCAAAAAGTTATGATACTGCAGTCATTACAATAACTACTTCCGCTCCTGTTG
>CACYBU010000060.1 GCA_902772665.1 uncultured Methanobrevibacter sp.
TCATTTTAGCAGATTTGCGATGGATACAAAACCACATATCAAAGAAACAAAAATCTAGTTAGCCTCACAAAATAGGAACATCACAAAGAATATACTTTTTAAGAGATATTCAACAAGAATATATACCAAAAAAAGATAAAATGGACGCAAAAATTATTACTGATAAAACTTTTTTTATAAAAATAAGTAATAATAACAATTAATTCAACAATTAAGTAAGTCATATTAATTTAAAATAAGTAAAAATAAATATTAAAGTTTAATTAACCATATAAACTCCAAAAATCATTTTAAATTTTTGTTGCCAGTATATTCTACAAAATATTTACTGCTTTTAGCTTCGACAACATAATATTTCACCATATCATATATAAAATTAATTCAGAACAGATTATACAATGTTTAAGGAAATCCAATTGATTCTGTGTATGATTAAAGATTAATCAATTTTTCAAATTCCAAACCGCAATTGAAATTATGGATTTTTATATTATGGCGATTCAATCCATGAATATGGATGTTGGCTCTTTTTTGTTTTTTAATCTGTTTCGGATTTTTGTATTTGCCTAAAAAGCAGCATATGAATTTTCCAATCGTGAAATCCGACCTATTGATGACGTCAATAAAATGTTCAGATGAATTTATAATCTTTCCTTTGACATCTGCCCATTTCTTGTCTCCTCCCAATTCACAGATGATTACATCTATCTTATTTCCATCATATGGTTCTTTTGAAATTATGATGCAGTCGACAGATTTGAAACCGGGAAAAAGGTTGTCCTTAATGTCATCACCGTCTAAAATAATATAATCATTGTAATTTCCTTTTAGAATACAATCATGTTCTTTGCATTTTTCTTTAAGTATTTTATCCAATGGGAGGTTGTTTTCATCAGTGTAATATCTTTTAAGCATATCGTATGGCAATATTATCGCCGCCCTACATCATGTCAATTATCTTATCGCTTTCGTCATATAACTCTTCGCTTATAGGGGCAAACGTTTCTTCATCAAATCCTGTTTCATTGATGTCAATTTTTTCTGCGATGAACAGTTTTTTAGAGTCCTTTTTAAAGGTATATATTGAGATGTCCTCATGGCTTAAAACGTCTTCTGGAGTGTAGCCGAATTCATCCAGACTGTCTGAATCAACACTGTTGAGTCTGATAAAATTATTGAACTGTTCCATGACATAATCACTGTGAGTTGTCAGCATTACCTTTAGGCCATTGTTGACAGCACGAACAATATATTTGACCAGTATTCTTTGATTTTTAGGATGTAAGTGAGCTTCAGGCTCTTCAATGATTAGCAAATCATCCTTTTTAACGACATATTTTAAATATATGCTCAGCAATGCCATTTCATGGATTGATGTTGAAAGCATTTTTGATGAGACTTCCTGATTGGTATCCTCATCAATATATGATATGTCATTATTTATTCCGGTGTCCTTGATGTCAACAAGATATCCTGAAAATTCCTTATCGAATTCACATCCCAAATCATAGAATTCACCTTTTTTGCTTGGATCAATACTATACACTTTAGACAATATGTCAATTTGATTTTTTGAAAAATAGGATTTGTCCTGAATTCTGCGTGTCAATGCTTTGTTGTCAGTTACCAGATCTGATCTCTCAGCAATAAGATAATATGAATTTTTCAAACAGATATCTCTAAATATTGAATTTGCAATCATTGTTAAAATAATCAGAATCAATGAATTGATATCATTTAATTCTGTAATGTTAAAAAGCACTGATTCTATATTAAGTAATAGATTGGAGCCATTGTCAAAATCTATGGCAATTTTGCTAGTATTGACTTTATCATCGATTGTGAATGAACTGCTTTTAAACTCAAAACTTTCATTATTCCTTTTTAATAATTCGCAATCGTTGATGCCAATACTGAAGCAGGATTTTGTTGAGTTGATTAATTCATTTAGGGACAAGTCAAATTCTTCTTCAATTTTAAATTCAAATACTCTTGCAAGATATTTTAAGACAACTTCATCGAGCATTGGTTTGATTTCATCAAAAGGTATTTTTAAAGGTTTTGAGTTTAATTTAGGTTGAGTTTGAATATAATTGAAGATAAGTTCCATTATACTGTCATCATTATCATTCAGGTAATCCTCCAGATAAACAAACAGCTCCTCATCAACATTAGGCACATCATTGCAGTTAAAGCAATGAATTAATCTGGCTGCAAATGATTTGCCGGAGCTATTTGAACCTATGAAAATATTTAATGGCACAATATCAATATTTGCATTCTTAATTACTCCAAAATTATTTATTTCAATATTCATAGTCAAAACCCCTAATAAATCAACTATTCCTATTAATAGATTATAAATCCAATATATTATAAAATTTTCTAAATTAATTATAACATAGTTTAACCAAACAAAATAAGTATTAAATCTGTTGCCTGCATACTCTACAAAATATTTAGTACTTTTAGCTCTCAAATTATAATATTCAACTAAGCATATATATTTTTATTACATTTATTTGATTTTAAAAGATATAGGTTTTAACAGAACCAGAATATAGCCATGATGGGGTTTATTGCTTTTTACCGGAGCTGAATTTTTGATATGTAGCAAAAACTCGTTATTCATTGGGGGGGGTGTTTTATGTGGCGCTTTCCCTTAAATATCTTAATCAAGTTTAAAAAACTTAACCCTCGAACCGACCGATAAATGGCCAGTTCTTAAATTTGACAAATCCATCTACTTCAAAACTAAAACCTGAATAGGGGGACAAGCCCCTGTTCCTCAAGCTTGACAAAACCATTATTGTTATGTAAATATTATGGCCTTTCGCTTACGCTCGGACGGAACATAATGGAAAATATAATTAAACTAACTCATTGATTACAGATTTACGGAACCTATCAA
>CACYBU010000061.1 GCA_902772665.1 uncultured Methanobrevibacter sp.
AGATGCAGGATATTGGGATGAAGAAATACTTAAATCAATAATGAAAAGCAATACAAAAGTAGTGATACCATACATAACAGATGCTACCCGGAATAAACAAAAACATAAAAATAAAAACAAATCGGGAAAACAAATAGAAATTGAAGAAAAAAAGAAAGCAGAAGAAAATATGAAAAAAAATAAGTCTAATAGAATACCAAAACACAAATTCCCTTACAATCCCGAATTAGACGAATTCACATGCCCAAAAACACAAGAAACATTTATAATGGTAAAAATAGTAAAAAATAATGGTGTTCTTAAGAAAAAATATGTATGCAATTATTGCTTAAATTGTCCTTATAAGTCTGAATGCACCTCACAACATAGAAGAATATTTTATGAACCTTATGATCCAGTAATTGAAGAAATAAGAAAATTTTATTATTCAGAAGAAGGTCAGGAAATTTATTCTCAAAGAGGACATTATGCTGAAACCAGTTTCGCACTTTTACTTGAAATACGAAATTTCAGAGGAATCAAAACTAAAGGTTTAGAAAAAGTAAATCATGAATTAACGCTCTATGAAATACACCATAATGTTAAAAAATTCATAAAACATATCAGCGTTAATATATTAAAGACAATTTTGAAAAAAGTTCGTGAATTTAAAAAAAAGAATAAAAAAATTGATTTTACTTTCTTCGATGAAATCAGAGAAAATCTACTCATTGAAAATGATGTAATAATTGGATTTAAAGGAGATAAAAAAGTCATGAAGAAAAAGAAAAAAAATACAAAGCAAACTACTTTAAATATGTGATAATCTAAAGTTAATTAGAATTTCAATCCATCACCATTAAAAAATTATTATGCAACAGTCTCTAAATTCAATGATATCACCTGTCAAAAGTTGCTTAAACTAGTATAATCGTTATTTGTTTTTATAAAAAGCTTCTCTAACATAAGATCGTACATCATCAGTAATTAATCTTAAAGTTAATGTGTATCCTACAACAACATCTTCACAATTAATCTTGAGAGAATTTCTTTTTAAAGCATTACAAACTATTAAATACATAGCACTGCATTTAATGTTATTAAAAAATGTCAATGAAATTTTTTGTTCAACAATTATTAAAGATAAATATCCGCAACGTAGAAAATCTTCAAGAAGACGTGCTCTATCATCTTCAAAAGCTACTTTTTTCATATTTTTAAAAAACGAGTCATCATAATCAGGTAACTCTTGCATGGATTTATAATCATCTGTAAAGAATGATAAATACTGAAGAATATCGCCACAAAAAACTTTTTCAATTGTTTTCATTCTTGAACATCTCATATTTGAATAGTAAAAATAGTTAAATTGGATTAACATTAAAAGAGCTTCAACATCAATGGCCGTTATTAATCCCTTAATAGATGGGAAAAAGCTTGGAAGAAAAGAATTAGATAATTTTTTATTACTCATAACAAAAAAATCATTAGATGTTTTAGAAGGTTTATAAGTTTCTTCAAAGTTACTATCATCAACAACATAATGCGCAAGCTTATCGAATTTAATTAAAATATCACTCTTTCTTAAACTAATGACTAAATCTTTGTATTCATTTAAACCAGCAACATCATTATATTGATCAAATTTTTCATATTCTCTTTTAAAAGATTTGTCTAAACCTTCTATTATAGTACGAATAGTATTCTGAAACATAAAATATCACGTTTTTATTAAACCAATATACACTGCTTGCTTTATTAACCGTGAAAAAATAAACTTATGCATTCACAATTCTATAGGATCCGAATTAGTCTAAATACATTCCCATCTGGATTAAAAGGTTAAATTAAGAGGTGAATTTCAAGTGTAAAATCTACCGGTTAAGATACATTTTCTCATAATATTCCTGGTATTGGCCGCTTTTGACCTGACTGGTCCAGTCCTGATTATCAAGATACCATTGAATGGTCTCTTTTATTCCCACTTCAAATGTATAATCCGGACTCCATCCCAGTTCATGCTGAATCTTTGATGAATCGATTGCATAGCGTCTGTCATGACCTAAACGGTCTGTTACAAATTCAATTAATGACTCGTCCTTGGCCAATGTTTCAAGAATCAGTCTGACAATGTAAATGTTTTCCTTTTCATTGTTTCCGCCGATATTGTAAACTTCGCCGAGTTTGCCTTCATGCAATACTAAATCTATGGCTGTGCAGTGGTCGTGGACATGCAACCAGTCTCTGATATTTTTTCCGTCACCGTAAACCGGTAATTTCCTGCCTTCAAGTGCGTTTGAAATCATTAAGGGAATCAGTTTTTCCGGGAACTGGTAAGGTCCGTAATTATTTGAACAGCGAGTGATATTAATCGGCAAGTCAAAGGTTTCGCCGTATGCTCTTGTAATTAAATCTCCACCTGCTTTGGAAGCTGAATATGGGCTGTTAGGCTGTAGTGGAGTGGTTTCTGTGAAGTATCCTGTTTTTCCAAGTGTCCCATAAACTTCATCTGTTGAAATCTGAATGTATTTGTCCACTCCATATTCCTTTGCTGCATTCAAAAGAACCTGTGTGCCAAGTACGTTTGATTTAATGAAAATTTCAGGATCAGTTATGCTTCTGTCAACGTGACTTTCAGCTGCGAAATTTATAACAAAATCGGATTTTTTAACCAGGTCATCCACAATTTCCTTATCCCTAATGTCTCCTTTAACAAAGGTATAGTTATCTTTATCTTCAATGTCTTTGAGGTTTTCAAGGTTTCCGCAGTAGGTTAAAGCATCCAAGTTAATTATATGGTATTGTGAATATTTATTAACCATGTATCTTACAAAATTACTTCCTATGAACCCTGCTCCACCTGTAACTAAAATATTTGTCATGACAATCACTAATATTTAATTTGAGACTCTTTTAAGCTTTTCCATTCCTTATCCTTGTCGGATAAAATAATCTCTTTGATTCCGTCCAGTGGCCAGTCGATTGCAATATCCTCATCATCCCACATTATACCGGATTCATCTTCTCCATGGTAGAATTCTGTGCATTTATATAGAAATTCGGCTTCATCTGACAATACCAGAAATCCATGGGCGAATTTTGGAGGAATATATAACTGTTTTTTATTCTCTTCGGAGAGTATTTCACCATACCATTTGCCGTATGTCGGTGAATCTCCCCTTAAATCCACTCCAACGTCAAACACTTCACCTTTGATAACGCGGACAAGTTTTCCCTGAGGATAATTCAGCTGCAGATGCAGGCCTCTCAGTACTCCTTTTGATGATTTTGACTGGTTGTCCTGAACAAAGGTCAAATCATGACCTGCCTGTTTGAAATCCTTTGCCTGGTAGGTTTCCATAAAGTATCCTCTGTTGTCGTTGAAAACTGTGGGTTCGACCACGAACATGTCTTTAATACCTGTTTCTGTGAATTTGAATTTTCCCATAATAATCATCTTTTTACTAAATTGAATAAATATTCGCCATAATCAGTTTTTTTAAGTTCCTCAGCGGTTTTAAGGATTTGTTCATCATTGATATATCCTTTAAGATAAGCTATTTCTTCAAGACATGCAATGTATAAGCTTTGTCTTTTTTGAACTGTTTCTATGAAGTTTGCTGCTTCCAGAAGTCCTTCGTGAGTTCCTGTATCCAGCCATGCCATTCCACGACCTAGTAACTCAACTTTAAGTTTTCCACGGTTTAAATACTGTTCGTTGACAGATGTAATTTCTACTTCACCTCTTTCAGAGGGTTCGACATTTTTTGCTATTTCAATTACGTCATTGTCATAAAAATACAGTCCCGGCACAATATAGTTTGATTTTGGATTTTGTGGTTTTTCTTCAATAGAAAGCACATTCCAATTTTCATCGAATTCCACAACTCCAAAGGCTTCAGGATTATTGGTGTAGTAACCGAATATTACTGCACCCTCCTCAAGTTCAGTGGCTCTTTCAAGAATTTCAGTGAATCTGTGTCCATGGAAAATATTGTCTCCAAGGATGAGTGCAACGTTGTCATCACCTATGAAGTCCTCACCGATGATGAAAGCCTCGGCCAGGCCGTTGGGATTGTCCTGAACCTTGTATTCAAACTTGATTCCCAGATTGGATCCGTCACCTAGCAAGTCCTTATACATCGGCAGATCTCTTGGAGTTGATATAATCAGTATTTCTTTTATTCCCGCAAGCATCAGAACAGATATTGGATAATAAATCATTGGCTTATCGTATAGTGGCAATAACTGTTTTGAAACAGCTTTTGTTATTGGGTAAAGGCGGGTTCCGGAACCGCCTGCAAGTACTATTCCTTTCATATAATCACTTTTTATACATTATATTATTTTAAATTTTAAAAATTCGTTCTCACAGGTCGCATCCTTAAAAGTATCGATTATATCCTCATCCACTTCACCGGCATTGGCAAGTTCTATTTCACCTTCTATTTCAGTTAGACAATCATATAATGCATCAAGGTTTTTACCGTAATAATCTGGGAGATTCAGGGCTTTCATTAAATAATCATGCCCTTCTTTTTTAATTAAACTGCCGTCCAGTTGCATTTTAAACCTCTTTGAAAGTATTATAATGGTCATCGGTGTAATAGACCTTATAATCACCTGTGTTGTAGACTATCCTTTCTGCTCCACGGCTGGTTCCGTTTGCGTTAATGTCGCATTCAATGTATTTTGAATTGCTGTCGGGAAGCACATGCTGGCGGTTGGTAAAAGTATCTCCGCCGATGCTTTTTCCCGGTGCATATTCCTTAAGTGGCCCTCCATGCCATCCTAGACTTTTTGCTTCTTTTTTGGTTATGTAATTGCTTGGAAGCTTATGGTATTCTTTAATATAGCTTGCAACCTCATTCACAGTACAGTACTCACCATCTTCAACTACATTAACATTGCCTGTATTATCGTCGCCGAAGTTTAGAAAATCTAAAAATCCCGCACTTACAGCAGAGACTGTGAATAAGGCAATGACTAATGCAATCAGTAAAACTAATTTTTTATTCATTTAATCAACTCAATATATTCTTTTATCGCTTCTTTATAGCTTCTAAGTGGTTTGAAACCCTTATCAATCCAATTCTTATTTTTTAAAACGGAATAGCTTGGTCTTGGAGCAGGTCTTGCAAACTCGGATGCGGTAACCGGAATGACTTTAACGTCTTTTTCGGCAATTTCAAAGATATACCTTGCAAACTCACACCATGAACAGTAATCTGAGTTTGTTATATGGTAAATTCCATAATAATCCGTTTCAATCAGATTGGATATTGCATCTGCAAGATCAGGAGTATATGTCGGTGTTCCAACTTCATCATATACAACGGTGATTTGTGAGTGATTTTCGGCAAGTTCAAGCATTGTCTTTGGGAAATTCTTACCGTTTATACCGTACAGCCATGCTGTTCGTACAATATAAAATTTATCCAGAATTTCCTGAATTGCCTGCTCTGCTTTCAATTTGCTTTTACCGTAAACACTGATTGGACCTATTTCACCGTCTTCAGCAATCGGTTCGGTGGCGCTGCCGTCAAAAACATAATCGGTGCTGATATGAACCAGTGCGCAGTCGACTTGTCTAGAGGCCAGGGCCAAATTTTTAACTCCTTCGCCGTTGACGGCATATGCAAGTTCCTGATTTTGCTCACAGCCGTCAACATCAGTGTAAGCTGCAGCATTGATGACAACATCAGGTTTCAACTGGCCGATAAAATCCAGTACATGTTGTTCATCGGTAATATCCAATGTTTTTGAAGTTGTAAGAATCAGTTCATGACTGTTTTTCAAAACTTCAATCAGATCATGACCTAACATTCCGTTTGAACCGGTAATTAGAATTTTCATAATATATCACTTAAAACTTTTAATATATGTTAAAATATATATTATACTTAATATTTAAAGAAGAGGAGTTTTTAATTATGAAAGTATGTATTATTGGTCAGGGTTATATTGGGCTTCCAACAGCTGCACTTTTCTGTCGCAACCACTGCGAAGTAGTTGGAGTGGATATTTCAGAGGAAATGATAAACAACCTTAATAAGGGTATTATTCACATTGAAGAGCCGGGAATATCAGAAATTATAAAAAAGGCTGTTGAACATGAAGTATATACCGCCAGTCTGACTCCTGAAAAAGCTGATGCTTTCATAATCACCGTTCCAACACCATATATTGCTGAAAATTACAGTTGTGATTTGAGTTATGTTATAACTGCATGCGAATCAATTTTACCTTACCTTGAAAAGGGAAATACTGTGATTATTGAATCAACAATAGCTCCAATGTCTACCGATGAAACCATTAAGCCTATTTTTGAAAATGCAGGTTTTACAATAGGTAATGATCTGTTTCTTGTACACTGCCCCGAAAGAGTTCTTCCGGGAAGAATAATAGATGAACTGATACATAATGATCGTATCATAGGTGGTGTGACAGAGGAATGTGCAAAAAAAGCATGTGAAGTTTATGGTCAGTTTGTTGAAGGGGATTTAATGCTTACCGAAGCAAAAACAGCTGAGTTGTCAAAATGTATGGAAAATACATTCAGAGACGTTAATATCGCACTTGCAAATGAACTTGCAAAAATATGTGCTGAAATAGGAGTAAATGCACTTGATGTTATTGAAATGGCAAACAAGCATCCGAGAGTTAATCTCCACTCACCTGGACCGGGTGTAGGAGGCCACTGCCTTGCGATTGATCCGTATTTTATTTATGCAAAATCTCCTGAAACCGCAAAAATCATCAAACTGGCACGTGACACAAACAATTCAATGCCCGAATTCGTATGCATGAATGTTAAAAAAATTATTCCCAGAGGTAAAATCGCCGTTTTGGGTGTTTCCTATAAGGGAAATACAGGTGATGACCGGGAAAGTCCCGCTTATGAAATTATCGCTGAATTAAGTAATGATTATGAAATAGCCATTCATGACCCTCACATTGAAAATTCTGATTTTGTAAGTTTGGATGAAGCCACCAAAGATGGCGATTTAATTTTAATACTGTGTGACCATGATGAGTTTAAAAACCTGGATTATGATTTGATTGTTAGAAATATGAAAGAAACAATAATATTTGATACTAAAAATATAATAAAAGAAGTTCCTGATGAAATTAAACTATATAATTACGGGAACTTGTATGAATTGAACTAAAAATTAATTGACTGATCCTGTTGGATTTGATGACCGTTCCATGCTTTTTGACTACTCCATTCTACAGGATCCCCACTCCAGAATACATCATTAAATCCTAAACCTAAAGCCAGAAATACCGCACAGCACGCATAAAGAGTGCCTGTGTTAATGTTATTTTCACATATATCGATCTGTGAACCCATTAATCCACATATCAACCATCCGTCTGAAGTGAAGTTTTGATTGCCTGCGAACTGTCTTTTAATAATCATTGTAAGAGCACATCTAACTTGAGCAGGCTGAATGTTTCTTGGCAATACTTTAAGTAAAGCCGCCTGAGAAAGCAGATGGAAAACACCACAACGGTAAGATAATGCTTTTCCTAAAAGCGGATAGGTTCCTTCAGGTGAAATTAATCTTTCAAGCTGTGAAGCAAGTCTTGAAGATCTCATTAACTGAACATCCAGGAGTTCTCCATCCTGAAGACTGTATTTTCTCATTACCACTAAAATATCATTAAGCATCGGATGTATGACAAGACTATTAAAATAGCTTGACTCGAATTCATCTCCATCAGAGTAAATCCCGTCTCCAACATAAAAGTCATCTCTAAACTTGGTTATGGCATATGTCAATCTTTCCTTATCGCATTCACCTGTGAACTCCAAAAGAGCCGCTTCAATCATTGATGTGTATAACAGCCAATGATTTTCATAAGGAGCAATGATTCTTGTATTTTTTAATTCTCGAATTATTCTAGCCTGAACATCCATCGGTAAATTAAGCCAGATTTCATTTTTAGCTCTGAGTAATCCTTGAGCAAATAAAGCAACATCAACTAAAGACTGTTTAGGTTCCACGACAAAAATATAATCATTATTACTAGTACTTGCAGCATTTCTAATAGCTTTTAATGTTAAGGCAATGTATTTTTCACGAATTTTACCTTCTTCTGAATTATCCACACCCAATTCGAGCCATGGTGCGATTCCATTAAAAACACGAGCAAATGCTTCAAGATATGCAAATTTCTGTCCTTCTAAAGATTTTGACTCATAAGGCATGTTTTTTCTCAGAGAACCTCTGGCCAAATTATTCAAGACAGGAAAAGCTATTTTCTGTAATGTAGAAACCCAAAAAATCCTATCTTCCCAAACAGGAGGTTTTTCCTCGATTATTTGAGGTTCTTCTTTTTTTTTGAATCTTTTAAAAAATGAGTTGCTCATATTTTATATTTTGTTATACATTATATATAAACGTTAAAAAGAGTTTATATATCTTGTACAACATATACATTTATCATAAGTATTAATCAAATAAAAAATGTGGAGAAAATGATTCTCGTATCTTAATTGACAGTTCAATATTTAAAGAGGTTCAAAAATATGCCAACAATGTCTGAAAAAATATTAGCTAGAGCTTCCGGTAAAGAAACTGTAGAAGCTGGAGATATAATTATAGCAAATATTGATATAGCAATGACTCATGATTTAACCGGCCCTCTTTCCGTCGAATCTTTTGAAAAAATCGGAGCCGAAACTGTATGGGACTCATCAAAAATTGTCATCCCTTTTGACCATCAGGTTCCGGCCGATTCAATCGATTCAGCCAATAACCATATCCTCATGAGAAAGTTTGTAAAAAAACATAATATCAAACACTTCTACGATGTTAATGCAGGTGTTTGCCATCAGATATTACCTGAAAAAGGTCATGTGCTACCTGGAGAAGTTATTGTAGGTGCAGATTCACATACCTGTACTCATGGTGTATTGGGTGCATTTGCAACAGGTATAGGTTCAACAGATATGGCCATGGTATTTGCTGAGGGAAACTTATGGTTTAAAGTACCTGAAACCAACAGGTTTAACATTACCGGTGATTTAAAAGAAAACGTTTATGCAAAAGACGTGATTTTACATATAATCGGTAAGATGGGTGCTGACGGATCCACTTATAAAGCATGTGAATTTGCCGGTGAAACCGTCGCAGACATGAGTGTTTCAGACCGAATGGTTTTATGTAACATGGCAATTGAAATGGGAGGAAAAACCGGTCTGGTGGAACCTGATGAAAAAACCGTTGAATATGTTGAAAAACGTTCCAGCAAACCGTATAAAATATTTAAAACAGATTTGGACTCTCCTTCGCTCAATATAATAGATATTGATGTCAGTAATCTGGAACCTCAAATCGCCTGTCCTCACAATGTGGATAATGTCAGGCCTGTAAGCGAGGTAGACAGGGAAATTGATCAGGTATTTTTAGGTTCCTGCACCAACGGCAGATTAAGTGATTTAAGAGATGCTGCAAAAATCCTTAAAGGCAATAAAATAGCCGATTCCACAAGAATGCTGGTTATTCCGGCATCAAAAGAGGTTTACTTGAAAGCATTGGATGAGGGACTTCTTAAAATATTCGTTGAATCCGGAGCCCTTGTATCAGCTCCATGCTGCGGTCCGTGTCTTGGAGGTCATACCGGAATAATTGGACCCGGCGAAGTAAGTCTTTCAACATCCAACAGAAACTTTAAAGGAAGACAAGGTTCAAGTGACGGTGAAGTTTACCTATCTTCAGCGGCTGTTGCTGCGGCTTCTGCCATTGAAGGACGAATTGTGGCACCGGAGTGATTTATATGAAAGGAAAAGCTTGGAAATTTGGCAACGATATTGACACTGACATAATAGTTCCCGGAAGATATTTAATCTATACTGATGAAGAAAGATTGTCTCAGCATTGTATGGAAGGTCTTGATCCCCATTTCAATGAAAAATGCGAAAAAGGTGATTTTATTGTAGCCGGAAAAAATTTCGGATGCGGTTCATCAAGGGAACATGCTCCAATTGCTCTTAAAGGTGTCGGCATATCCGCCGTTATTGCAGAGTCCTTTGCAAGAATATTTTATAGAAACGCAACAAACGTTGGAGTTCCGCTTTTAGAAGCTCCGGGAATCAGTGAACTTATAGACGATGGAGAAGAAATCAAAGTGGATATGAATAAAGGAACAATAACTGCTTCAAACGGCGAAGAAATTAAATTCAAGAAATTACCTCCATTCATGTTGGAAATCCTAAATCAAGGTGGTTTAATTGAGTACCTCAAAAACAAATAAATATAAAATCGCAGTGGTTCCAGGAGACGGAATCGGAAAAGAGGTTATGAAAGCAACATTAAATGTGCTGGACAATTTAGACATAGAGTTTGAATATGTTTACGGTGCCGCCGGAGATGAATGCCTTGAAAAAACAGGTACGGCACTTCCCAGTGAAACTTTAGACATTATAAGAGATGCAGATGCATGTTTGTTTGGTGCAGCCGGTGAAACGGCAGCTGATGTTATTGTTAAAATACGTCAGGAAATGAAAATGTTTGCTAATTTAAGACCCGTTAAAGCTTATCCCAATACTAATTCATTATTTGACAATATTGACTTTATGATTGTGCGTGAAAATACGGAAGGAATGTACATTGCAGACGAGGAATCATATACTGATGACGGTGCAATGGCAAGACGTATAATAACAAAAGAAGCCGAAAGACGCATCATTGATTATGCATTCAATTATGCAAAAGAAAATAATAAAACAAAAGTCACAGCGGTTCATAAAGCAAATGTGCTCAAAAAAACCGATGGTCTGTTTCGTGAAATTTTCTATGAAGTTGCAAAAGAATATCCCGACATTGCAACCGAGGACTTTTATGTGGATGCAACAGCAATGTATCTCATCACACAGCCTGAAAGTTTTGAAGTTATTGTAACAACCAACCTTTTCGGAGATATTTTATCTGATGAGGGAGCAGGTCTTGTTGGAGGCCTCGGTTTGATTCCGTCCGCAAATATCGGCGAAGACGGGGCACTGTTTGAACCCGTTCACGGTTCAGCACCTGATATTGCAGGTCAAAACAAAGCCAATCCGATAGCCATGATGCTTTCAGCAATAATGATGCTTAGATATCTGGGTGAAAATAAGCAAGCCGACAGATTTGAAACTTCAATATTAAAAGTACTGAATGATGCTAATACTTTAACTGGCGATTTGGGCGGTTCGGCAACAACCGATGAATTGACCAGAGAAGTTATGAATAATTTATAAAAGGAGATTGAAAAAAATGAATTTCAAAAAATTAACTAAAATGCAAATGGCAGCGCTTTTTATCATATTCATTATGGTAATAAGTGGGGTTGCTGGATTCTTACTCATTATATTCAGCAGCGGAATGTAAGTAAAAAGGACGTGTTTATATGGCAAGATATGAAATAGCAGCAGTAGTTGCAGAATTTAACTATGATATTACACAAATGATGTTGGAACTTGCTCAGGCAGAAGCAAAAAACAGAGGCTGTGAAATTACAAAAGTGGTTGCAGTTCCGGGCGTGTTCGATATGCCTCTTGTAATTAAAAAATTATTGCAAAAAGA
>CACYBU010000062.1 GCA_902772665.1 uncultured Methanobrevibacter sp.
GTCAAGAGATAAACCCCATAATTTATTATAAAATGGAGTTGAACCTAATTCTTTATATTGTATATTCATTAATCTTCTAGTTAAAACTCCTAATAAAAATGTGGCTTTTTTAGAAGGAGAATCCAAAATTAAATCAATACAAAATTCTTCATTATTTGAATCCATAATATTTTCTCCTTTAATTAAGTTTAAATCATTGAATAATAACAATAACATTAGTGATTTAAGTACTGAAATTTTAAGTGCCAACCTATTTTTGTTACGCCAGTAACCTCTTAGATTATACACAAATCTAGACATCAGAAAATCATAATCCAATTTATTGTTACTTATTATACTAGCAACAGAATCTATATATAATTTTTCAGAAAACTCATTTATAAAATCCCATAAAAATCTTTTATACCAATTATTCATCGCACAATGATGGATTTTTTCATTTTTATTAAGTAAGTCAATAAAATTTCCATGATGATTGTTATCAAAAATCAATTTAAGGTTTTTTTCTTTAAAAAAATCATATTCCAATATTTTTAATTGAGTCCTATAAAGAACATTTAACCAAGAAGGGATTATACTTTCTATATATGCCAAAATATTAAAAGCAGCCTTGGATGAATGATAAAATAAGAATTTAAATTCAGCAACATCATCTATATTTTTAACAATCCTACCAAGTTTATTTTCAATATTGTAAATAGCAGATGAAGTTAATTTATTTTCCGTTTTTTCCAATTGAATTTTGCCATATAATTTTTCAAAACCCTCTTCAGAATCAAACAAAAATTTAGGAATAACATAATATTGTAAACCAAATTCTGAAAAATTTAAATAATCCTCAACGAAATTTTTACCTGCATTTAAATATATTGCACAATCCGAACAAATCGGCAATAATTTCCATTGATTTTTAATATCCAATCCTGGAACATTACCTCTTTTTTCAGGAGTTGAAAAAGCAAATCCTATTGAACTTGATACTAAACCATAAACTTCCTTTTGAGTATCACAAAAACAACAAACCCCATTACCTTTAATCTTTTTAGGACCCTGATATTTGTCAAAAGAATTAGTTATAAGAATACTTTTAAATTCATCAAAATCATTTAAATAATGAATATCCCCATGTTTATTAATAACAATAGACAATAAAATATTTTCATTTTTAATATTTAACGAGTCTATTAATTCTTTTAAATCAGATTTAATTTCCTCATTATTATCAGCTACAGCAACATTCAATTTTTCAAAAAGAACATTAATCGATTTATTTTTTTCAAACCATTTACTGAATTTATTATTAAACGTTTTGTCTAATTCTGTGACTAAACATGAAGGCATAATATCAGTACCATTAGGAGATCCTTTTTTATAAAGGTATTTAACTTTATTTTTGGAATCATAATCCTCTTGAAAAACTTTGCTATATGAAAAATTACCCTCAGATTCTTCGATGAATTCTACTAAGACAACTGCACCTATTTTTTTATTATCCAATAATACATCGATTTTATCTAAATTTTCTTTTTTAATATATAATTTACCTAATTTATATAAAGCCTCAAGCAAATTTATCACTTCCTACAGTTCAAAAAGCCAAAACCAAGGCTATTCTTTTCACCAAGGCCATTATCAAATAAAAAATTATAAAAATCTTTATTTTGACTTGTGTAATTAAATTCTAAATTTTTCCACAAACTGCCTATAATTATAAACTGATTACCATTTTTCACTAATCTAACAGAAACCTCCCGTCCAAATTCAAAATTAGAAAATAATTCCGAACTTAAACTAAAATCACAATCATAAAAAGCATTGTATTTTTTGACAGCATTATCCTTAAGTCTTTCAAAAAAGAAATTAAAATCTGGTTTTTGCTTAAAAGAATAATATCTATTAATTTTATTATCTTCAAATAAAACAATTGGTGTTGATGAAATAAACTTTGAACAATATTTATTATTTAATAATTCCACTTTTAATAACTCCATTTTATGATTCTTTAGATTAAATGAAGACATCTTTTTTAATTGAAAATACAACACTCCAATTAAATTTTCATTAGGTGATGATATTATTAAGTTTTTCAAGGAATTTTTTTCAAAATCAGAAACAGGAAAAATATTTGAAAAACAAAAAAACTTAAACCCTCTTCTATCATGATAATCATTAAATGAAGAATCCTTTTTTAATATTGAATAAATAAAGCCTTGAACAGTATATTTATCAATTTCATTATATTTTATAAAATTTTTTGGTTCAAATTTTATTATCAATCTAATATTATCACCTAGTGATTATTGTGTTAACAACTATATTTAAATTTTATATTATATTTAATTTACTACTATTTAGACTGTGAATTCGACTTACACATTTGTGCCCAAGTACTGGATAGTTATATTTAATCATAATAAAAAACGATTTAATTAATGCTCATTTATCAACAACATGAAGAACTGCTATCTAAACTTTCATCTGCAAATTCATCGTCAAAATTATCATAGCTGTCATCAAGAGCATCAGTGTAACCCTAATTATATGCGTTGTCACTTGCACTTTTTGATTCGCCGATAATTACCCATGATCCGTTGGATTTCAATTGGAAAATGTTGTCAAGATAATCAACTGTGTCTCCCACATGATAATATCCTATTATGCTTCCGTCATCGGAAATGAATGGATATGTTTTATCAGCACTTGACTCGGGAGTGGAAGATTCAATTTCACCTGGCTCTGTTACGTTTGACTGCACTCCCAGTTTCCAGTGAATGCTTTTTATGATATTGACGATTTCACTTTCATCACTTCCTATTACGAATATGCTCTGGTTTATTGTATTGTTGTGCTTTATTCCTATGAATGATTCTTTTATATTTTTTTCATCGTACTCCTGACCCAGTTGGTCGCAGAGTTCCATAATGCTGTTTTTGTCCAGTTTGTACAATCCGTTGTCCTGCATTTCACCTTTTTCAACGATGATTTCCGACAGCATTTTCGATGCCAGTGCCCCTGCAAGATTATTGTTGTTTATTCCAAATATTGTTGTATTTTTTCCAGTAATATATGCTGTTGCGAATTCTTCGTGGGATTTGAGATTTGTATCTTCGGATACTTCAACTGTAGTTCCATTTTCAAACAGTTCAACTGTTTTCAATGGTTGTTTTAATAGATTTCCCGCTATTGCTCCGCTCAATACAATAATTATACCGATTAGAGCTACGATTATTATTTTATGTGTATTTTCCATAATTAACACCTTTACTTATTAATATGTAAATCATAATATTTATACAATTTCTACATATTTTAGTAATATTAGTGTTAAAATTATTTCCCAACTGTATATTGTTGGGACTTCTTTATGAAAAAATATTATTCAAGCATTACTTCTTTATCAGTTAAGAAGAATGCCATGAATTTTGATATTGTGTCTTTTTTAGCGATTTCCCAATTATAGTATTTGAGATAAGCTTTTAATCCGTAGTATATATGGTTTAAGAGTTGATTGGCATTATCATCTCCAAATTCATTAATATAATCTATTGCTAAAAAGGCCATGAATTTATATAGGTGATAATCACTTCCGGTCAATAAGTTTTCATCGACATAATAGAAGAATTTTGATAAAATGAGTGCGTGTTTTGTTAAAACATATGTGCAAGCTGTTTTTCGGCCAAACCAGTCATTTTCACCAGTTTCAGGATTAAAAATTCTTTCAGGATTTGAAGTGATAACAACTTCTCCTCCACCCCATTCTATGTTATTTGGACTTAATTTGTCATAATTTTCATTGTTGATGATGATTTTTAGGTTTTTTAAATTTTCTTCTTTTATTTCTTTTGTAATTTGGTTGGTTGTTTTATTTTTCATATTATCTGCCTCAAAAATTTGTTGTTCTAAGATATAATGGTGTTGTTCTTAGAACATATTATGTTGTCAATAAGTTATATATAAAGTTTTTGTTTTTTTGATTTATGTATAATTATAACTACTTATAATAACATAATCATCTATCATGTCTAAAAGAATAAAACACGTAAAACCTCCAAAAGATGAAGATTTACCGTTTTTTGCTTATGGAATTTTCAAACCAAACCAAATAGCTTATTCTAAAATCATAAAATATGTTAAATCATATTATGAAAAAGAAATTGAATTTAAAATGTTAATGAGAGATGGTGTGCCATTAATTGTACACCAAAAAAATAACAATCATAAAACCAAAGGTTATTTAATCTGTTTTAATAATTCAGATGACTCCAAAAAAGCATATGAGATAATAAGTAAAAATGAGCCCGAAAAACTATATAAATGGGAGAAAATTCAAATTTGTGAGATGGAATGTAATGTTTTAATGGGGAATAATCCAGAACTTGGAAGTTCAAATTTAGAAAGTAAAATTGGAGATTACAATGGATTAAATGATCCTTTTTTCAAAGAAGTTATTGAAATTATAGAAGAAGAAATAAAAAACAATAATAACAAATGGCATGATGTTCATGGTTTTTTTAAACTGCAAATGAATTATATGCTGCTATGGGCTTCAATTGAAAGGTATTGTAGTTTAAAATATAATGCTCAAAAAATATGGGAAAAAAGGAAACAACTAGCTGGAGAGGAAATTTTTAAAGAAAGTTTAGGAAAATATGTGCAAACTGAAAGAAAAGTATATTCTGCTGAAGATTTAAAAGAATATACCTTAAACGCAAAAAAACCAGAAGCCTCCATTAATTATTATTATACAATCAGATGCAATGTTACACACAGAGGAAAATCACTATTTAATGATAGAAAAATGCTTGAACAATCATTAGAAGAATTGTTAAATATTTTCAAAGATGTTTTAAAAGACACATTTAATAATAATGAATAATTAAGTTATCCCAAATTAGAATTAATTAATACTTATAATCTTTTACTGAGTCCTTTAACACTTCAAGTTCTTTCAAAACGTTTTCAATATTCTAATTATCGGATCCAACCATGCTTATGAGCAATTCATTTCATAGTGCATCTATTCATTCAGTTATTTCTTTTAAAATATTTATTTTTGATTCAATTTCCGCTTCTACTTCTAAAGAGGGTTCCTGTTGATGAATTAATGAGGGTCATTATTGTTTCAACCTGTTTCAAAAAGTTCACAGGAACTATCTACAAGATTAATGGATTTATTATATGCTATTTTTGGAGGTTCAAAATGTTTCTAATAGTTTTACTTGCTTTTTATTGTTTTAATTCAAATTTTGAAGACTAATAATCTGTTTCAAATTTTATATTTCATCAAAGGAAGTTAAATTTTGGGGTTTGACATTTCATCAGCAGGTTTATTTTTTGCTAGTTTGGACTCAATTTTTTCTGCAGTCTTTTCTTGTTGTTTTTTTAAATTTCTTTACTGGATTTTTCATCATATACTATAAAATGAATGAACTCCAATATCTATTGAAAATGAAATTATTTTAGTTTTCACAAAAATGAAAACATTAAAATCATCATACCAATAGAAAAAGAAATGAATTATACTTTCAATTCAACTTCTCTAAGTTAAATAACAAAAGAACATTAGAATTTAACGTCATAGAACTGTTCCATATACTCTTCATAGGACAAACCTTCAAGATCCTCTTCGGTAGAGTATATTCTGGCTTTGAAATTAAAATGTACTCCGCAATGCGGACAGTCCTGGGTGCTTATGAATTCTGGTGTGAGGTAATGAAAATAGCTGGAGCATTTCGGACACTGGACAACTCCATCATCAAGGTACTGTGTGTCTCCTTCATTGTCCTCACATATTTCCGCTATATTGGATGTGAAATCATCGAATTGCCGTGGAAATGCCTCCGTTACTAGATTTTCATTAGTTAGGAGTACGCTCAGTGCAGGTACGTTTTTTTGCATGCCACAGGAGGGGCATTTTGGGTTGTGTTTTTCAAATTCAGCCCCACAGTTTATGCATATGTCTTGAAAATATATGTTCCATTCGATTTTTATGAGGTATATTATGAAAGAGTTTTCCATCCATTCCCTGTAAAGTCTTTGGCGATATTGTATCTGGGATTCGCCGATTGCAGGTGCCAGGGAATTCAGATAGTATATTACATCGGAGTCTGTGAGTCTGTATGTCCATTTAAGTGTGCTTAACTCATTGATATTTCTTTTACTTTCCACGTAATTGTCTTTGATTGTTTTTAATTCAAGTATTTTGTTTTGATACTCGCTGGTGTAATGGGTGATGTTGCATTTCTCACATTTCACATTCAGGGGATTGAGTTTGGTCTGGCAGGATTTGCAGGTATCGGGTGAGACAATCCACCATCTTGAGGCGATTTCATTGATTATCTTGTTGTGTTTTAAAAGTTCAAAGCGAAGCATGTCAGCGGATACTTTACCGTTTACTGCATAAGGATCTTTAAGTGATTCTTTTTTAAGAATATTAATATCGAGAAATGCTTCTCCGTTTTTATATTGGCATCCCCATGGTAGTGATGAGGGTAGCTTAAAAACTGAATCATTTAGTTGTATTCCACATGTGATGCAGTGGGTATCTGTGTATCGGTTGTATGTTTTGCAGTTCGGGCATTTAATGTTTTTGAATTCATATCCGCATTCGCATTTCACCTGTCCTTCACGTACGGGTCTTGCGCAGTTAAGGCAATAGGCTTTGGATTTGAAATTAGGTTTAAATCCACAGTGGGGGCAGGTGTTTTTTAGGATAAAGTGAGGGGAGATAAAGCTGAAATAATCATTGCATTTGGGACATTTTACCATTCCAATGTTGAAATAATCTTGATTAATGTCTATTTTGTTGCAGTACTTTTTAAATTCAAACAGGAATGAATTGTAGCTGCCGTATTTATTCACATCACTGAAAAATTTAATGTTTTTCCCGTATTCCGGGTAACTGTCAAAAAAGTCCCCTGTATAATCGGTGATGATTTTTGAATCTGATAAGTCGCATCCGCAGATATTGCAGGTGAAATTAGTCTGAAGTAGAATATTTCCGCATTTGGGACATCTCGGGATGTTTTTCTCACATGGTGTATAGAATTGCCTGACAACATCTTTTCTTAAGAGATATCCGCATTTCATACATTCGATGTTATCTTGATGATTTTTGGTGTTGCATACGGGACATTTTTTATTGTCCTCCTCAGGTGTGGTATCAGGGAATTTCCTTCCGCAGTGCATGCAGAAATTACTGTCTTCATCATTTAATTTTTTGCAAAAAGAACATTTTTTATTTAACATAAAACCATCCTCCATCATAAACATTTACACATCACTTTTTTTATTCATCATGCCTGCCGGGAGGCTTGAATATTTTCTTTCTGAACTGTGATACTTCGATGAAATTTATCATTTTATCACATGTTGCCTTGATTAAAGCGTCACGGTCAAATATCAGATTCATTTTAAGGTTTCCTCTGACGTTATCAGGTAGGAATTCCATGAACTTGTTTTTTTTAAATGAAGTGGTGAGATTGTCAAGCATTGCATTGGTTGAGTCTTCATTGAGTATGTTTTCAAGAGTATATATTATGCTTTCAATGTCTTCGTGTGTGATTTCATCTCTGGCTTTGAATGCGGCGTAAACCGGTGTTGTGAAGAGGTTGTAAATGTCATGATACATTTCAAATACTTTTAAAAGGAGTTTGTTGGCTTTGTCTCCTGCGAAGGTGTGGATATAAATTGTTCCCCTGTTTATTTCAATCGGCAGGATTCCTGGTCTGAATTCATCTGATTGTGCGCATTCTATTGCTGTTTCAATTATTTCACGGCCTGATTCATCGAATGGTCTGAGGTATTTTCTGTTGAAATCTCCCTGAAGTATTTCATGGATTTTACTGGTTATGAGAAGGTCTATCGGTGCTCCTTCGGAGTGCCATGATGGCATGTTGGCTTTAATCATTTTTTCCTTTAATACTCTTATGGTGTATTTTTCATGGTTTACTGATTTGACTTTCCAGAGTTTACCTGCGAGGTTGAAGGTGTCTCCGGGGGCGAGGTCTATTGCATATGACACGTCAAGTGTTCCGACTTCCCGTATTCCTTCATAGATTGTATATGAAAAGCTTGGTGAGAAAACTGCGTAGAAATTCTTGTAGTTTGTCTTTGCGAATTTTTTCTCAAAGCCGTATCCCAGTGATATCATACCGGCTGAAATGTCTATGAGTTCATGTTTTTGCATTTCCTTTAAAAGCTGTTTGTATTCTGTTAATGTGATTTCGCTGAATGCATAGCAATTGGTTAGTTTATTATATAATTTTTTAAAGTGAACTCTTCCTTTTTCAAATGTTGTGCTGAGTGTCTGGTGGAATAGGATGTCCAGTGATTTTTTTGATATTTTTATCTTCTCTACCCTGTTTTCATGATAAAGCATCACTTCGGCCAGTGCTACGAGGAGGTTGAAATTTTGAGACATTATTATGGTTCTCTGCACCTTTGTGCGTCTTCCGCTTCGCCCGATTCGCTGGGAAAATGAACTTGTCTGTGCGGGTGCGGATAGCTGGACGACAATATCTATGTCTCCGATGTCGATTCCAAGTTCCAGGGTGTTTGTCGCCACCATAAAACCATGTCGGATTTCTTTGAATTTATCTTCGTTTTCTTCACGGGTTTGTCTGTTGATTGATCCGTGATGGATGAATATATTGTCTAATCCTAGTTCTTTTTTAAGTTTATAGTATGTTAATTCTGCGATTCGTCTTGAGTTTGCAAATATCAGAACTTTCTTGTCTGTGTAATCTCTGAGAACTTTTGAAAGTGAGGTTTCTGGTTGGTTTAAAACCTTGTACTGGAGTTTGCGACCTCCAGTGTCTTTTATGATTTCAGCGGGGTTTCGGGGGCTGATCCATTGGCTTATAAGCTCGGGGTTTCCGACGGTGGCGGATAAACCTATCACTGATGCATTGGATGTGTATTGGGATATCCGGTTTATTAGTGAGTTCAGCTGAACTCCCCTGTCTGAATCGGCGAAGTAATGGATTTCATCGATTAGAATGTATCTGACGTTTTTAAAAATCCTTTCCTTTTCACCTGAAGTCCGGTTCATAAGTATTACTTCAAGAGACTCGGGAGTGGTTAGAAGAAAATCCGTGGGTTTTTTTGAAAACCTTATTTTTTCTGCCCGATCCACATCACCGTGCCATTTAGTGGCAGTAAGACCGAAGTGTCCTGTCCATTTTTCAATGCGGTTGTGCATGTCATTAATCAGTGCCTTGAGGGGTGAGACGTACAATACGCTTGTGGGGTTTAAATGATTGTTGAGTATTTCTGAGAATATGGGAATCAGTGCGGCTTCTGTTTTACCTGATGCTGTTGGGGCAAGTATCAGGGTGTTTTTCCCTTTTAAAATAATGGGAATTGCCTTTTTTTGAATGGAATTCAAACCCCTCCATCCGAGACTGTTTGAAAGATAATGGAGGAGGTTTTCATTCAGCCTGTAATTATTTTGACTCATCGGATTTTTACCAGTCATCGTCGAATTCATCTATGTCGTCGAAATCAGGTTCATCTGTGTTTTCCTGTTCGTTGAACATTTCAAGGATATCGGAAGGGTTTTTAAAGAATGTCTGGTTCTGCTGAACAGTATCCAGTACACTGATAAATGAACGGATGAATGTTCTTGGAGTCACTTTGCCTCCTGTGAGTTCAGCATTTCTCACGTGTGTTGAAACCATATCATCGAGTATTGGATTGATTTTATCAGATGCATTCCATTTGTATGCTTCTTCATGCATTATGGTGAGTTTTCCAGCGATTTCTTTTAAATCGTCTTTTGTAAATCCTTTAAGGTCGAATATTGGTTTTCTCATGTCAGGCAGGTCTGTGTTTAAAACTGTTCTGAGCCTGTCGTTGAGTGCAGGATATGATGGTATTCCCTTTTTGTCATCATTAAAGAGTTCCGGGGTTCCTGCGAATAAGAATAAAGTGTTCTGGAATTTGGACAAGTTGCAGTTGTCGTAGATGTCTCTGATATAGTTATATGCAATGTCTCGGTATTTTTTGGCATGGAGATTTCTTATGAATTCCGCTTCATCAATCAGCACTACAAGACCAGCATAGCCGATTGATTTTACAAATATTGAGAGTGCCTCCAGAAAGCTGATGGCGTTTTCCTTTGTAATGTCTCCTTTAACTCCGAATTTTCTTTTTTCAGTGAAAGGAATGTTGGAGTCTCCTCTAAGCCATGCTTTGACATATGAAGCTGTTTTATAATCTTCTTCGTTCATCAGACGGTTGTAATTTTCAATTGCAACTGCAAATGAGTTTGAGTGTTCACGTGTTTCCGCCAGATCAGCTGTGAGGTTTTCCTTAACCAGATCGTTCTGCTTTTGAGGGTTTGGTGATTCTTCAAAGGCCATCATTTTAAGTCCGGTAATCCATCTGTCAATGATATGGTCAAGTGAGGTTCCGGTTTTGCATTTCAGATTCCTTGCAATGTTTTTGTAGACAATGTCTATTTTGTTGAAGGGTATGTCATTGCTCAGTGTAATCCATGATACGACGAAATTCTTCTCGAAGGCCATTTCCTCAACCACCTTTAAAAAGAAGGATTTGCCTGCACCGAACTCTCCGTTTACGAATTTTACAATTGCCTTTTCATCTCTGTCAACCTTGTCGAGTAATCTTTCAAACTCTTCTATTTCTTTATCCCTGCCCATACAGATTTCCCTGGCTCCGCTTGCCGGGACGTTTCCGCTTTTCATTGCAGTCAGTAAATCTTCATAATCCATGTTTATCACTTTTTATTCAAAAATAATGTATGCGAAATTCTTTTTCTCACCGTTGGATAAATATAATGCTACAAATTTATCCGGATCTCTTGATGGAACGTGTCTGAATCCCAGTTCTATTGCATTTCTTGAGTAAAACTCCTCTATTTCAGACATGCTCTTTTTAATATCATATTCATCTAAAAATTTCTTTAAAATATTGAGGAACTCCCTGATTTCAATCTGATTTCTCTTTTCATAATGCCTTACAAACTTATAAACGGCATTGATTGTACTTAACATGAATTCCTTGCCAGTCATGTTTATCTCTTCAAGGTACGCCGGGAAAGTTTTAACAAGCTGTGCCTGTTTCCAGATGATTGTGAAATCCTCTTTTGAAATTTCACGGTATTCAGATTTGAAGTAACTGTAACTTTTCTGTTTGTTTTTAACAAAATCCAGTTTATCTGCAATGTCTCTTGTTGAAACCGGCTGGGCGAAGTATTTTATTCCCTTAAGCTTCAGTTTCCTTTTGGAGTGATAATAATCATAGAGATTATTACTGTCCTGATAAACTTCATCAACCTGAGTGTATCCGAAAAATTCAATGAAATTCCCTCTTTTTGTTAAAAGCAGGATTCTGTCACCGGCGTGAATGTTTCTTATGGCAGTGGATTTCAGTTTCTGCGCCGCAATAGATTTTGTGTCGTTAATCTGACCGACAACACCTATATCAACCCTGTGCATCCAGAATTTATGGGTTGTATCGCTTGGCTTTAATGAGTTTTCTTCACCCTGAATAAAAAACAGTCCCCCTTAAAAATTTTTATTAATTATAATCATTATACATATTAGTAGTTTATCATTAATAATAATAAGGGTTTTACATGACAAATATACTACAACAATATCAGCTGGAGCTTCTGGATACATTATCCAAAGCCATGCCATCAATTATAACACTTAAGGATGAAGATAATTATCTTAAACTCCATGAATCCACAATACAGATTCATTATAGTGAGGATAAAAAGTTATGGTTCGCCAATGGTGAAAGAGGAAACAGATACGTGTTTATTTTTGGTGTGATGGATAAGCCCGTCAGTGAAATAACACCAGAGGATGCGGGAATAATAATTGACTTTGATCAGCACAGACAGTTCACCGCCAAGTCCCTTGGAATGTTTAAATATAAAAACTCAAAAAACCACATTTATTTAAACACAGATATTTTAAAAAATAACTATCCCGGCACCGATTTATCAGAGTATAAGAAATTCAAGTTTCACGTGAAAAAAACCGGACTGGAACTGAAAGTGATTGATGCAGGAAGCATCGGAGAGGATTTCATCCAAAACATTGAAAAACTGATAGGTGAAGTTTCAAAATCTGATAATAATCAGTTTGCCGGTGAAGAAATTGACAAAGCCAAGCAGTGCAGTATATGCGGAGGGGATAAAACCCGGATTAAACTCAACACCAAACTGCACCGGCTTAACGGTGAAAGACCTGACTACTGTGGAAACTGTGTGGAGAAAATTGTTGTGTGTGAATTTTACAATAAGATAAAACCGCTGATTAAAAGCAATCAGACAAAGGATTTATATATTGTCCGTGAAAAGTTCGCAGACGACGAAGTGTATGATTTGGGAATGGATCTGCTTGAAAAGCACAAGATTTTAAGGTACGTCGGCGCGAAGAAACTGTTTTTCACAATAGATACAAAATCAAAAATACTTCACAAATACAAGAAATTGTCCAAAAGTGATGATTTGCTGATTGACAAGATATCCGGTGTTGAAAAACCTGAAATCTCCGTTAGAAAGGATGAAATCACTACAAAAACAACAACACTTACAAATGCAACGGTTTCCAAAATGAATATCCTAATCAACGCCCTTAAGGCCGGTAAACCCCATGAGGATGCACTTACACTTGCAAGATTAGACCTGGATACCGTTGAAGAATGGTATGAACTGGGAAAGAATGGAGATTCCAACTACACTACATTCTACACACAGTACAGGCCATTCAAACCTGAAAATACAATCGAGACAAACCAGATGAACCTTTTCCTTAAAGCCTTAAAACACAATGATTTTGACACCGCACTTAAAAATACCGGTTTAAACATCCCCCAGGTTAAGTCATGGTACAATAAGGGCATGGAGGATGATGAGGACTACAGGGACTTTTATGTTAAATGCAGTGAGCTTCTGCCTGACGGTATTCCTGATAAAAGCAGTGCGGAGCTGATGAGTGAGTTCATTGCACTTGTTGAAAACGGGAAAACAAACTCACAGGCAATAAATGAACTTGAAATCCCCGAGTTTAGACTAAACAACTGGATTAATCAGGCAAAACTTGGAAACAAGGATTATGATGACTTTTACAATGCATATATGAAAAATACTACTTCAAATCAGAAACAATGCAGTGTTTGCGGAAGACGAATCAGTGAAAAGAGAAAAAAAGACATCTGCAGAAGATGTGAGAAAAAACAATATGCCTCAAAAATCCTTTTAAAACTGCTTAAAGTAACCGGCCCGGAAACCCCATTTAAAAAGGATGATTTAAAAACCCTTAACCTTGAAGATTTTCAAATCAAAGACTACATCTGGACACTGACAGAGTTCAACCTTATTGTGGAAAAAAACGGCAAATACCGTCTGAAGGATGAGGCAACCCTAAAAGATTTCATTGAAAAGTCAGGAATTGAAATCAAAAGCCTTCCGAAAGCAGAATCTGATAATAAGTTAACAAAGACCTGTAAGAAATGCGGTAAAACCTATCCGAAATCATCCGGTTTCTTTAAATCCGAAACCACACATGACGGATATGAAGATAACTGCAAGGACTGTAAAAAACTAATTACCTCCGCAAAATATCTTTTAGAAATTGTTGAAATCATCGAGTATGGTGAAACATTCACGCAGGATGATCTGAAACCATATATTAAACCGGCATTTCAGATTCAGGCAAAAATCTGGGCTTTACTTGAAAATGATCTGGTCAGGGAAAACCAGGATGACAATACATATACCCTCTGTGATGAAAAAACCGCCGAGGAGTTTTTAGACCAGTACATGGATGAAGATTATGAAAAACCAAAACCTAAAAACAATACCCGAAATCAGATGGACAGGGTTGCTGATGTGATTGCTGAGGGAAAATCAAGGAAAGAAGCATCACAAATTACCGGCGTTCCCCTCTCAAAAATTACCCACTGGTATAATGAGGGAAGACAGGGTTTCGGCCATGACAATGTCATGTTCTACCAGAAAATCAGAGACATTGAAAAACAGCAGATGGTCCTGAAAGATAAAATGATAATGGTTCTTGATGATTTAAAAAACAGCACCCAAACTGATGCCACAGGCAAAGGTGAAATTGAATCATGGCTTGAAAAGGGAGAAGAGGGAACCGAACCCTATGCATGGTTCAGCAGAGAATATGAAAAAATCAGGACCACTCCTGAAATTCCTCAGATTGAAAATACAAATGAACCCGGAATAGGACTTATTGTCAAGCAGATGAATCTGATTTTGAAAAATCTGGCCGAGGGAATGAGTGAAACAGAATCAGTTGAAAATTCAAATATCACATGGCACAATTACAGGACATGGATGGAAAGAGGTAAAAAGAAAACCAATGGACTATATAATCAGTTCTACACTTATGTTAATGAAATTAAGACAGAAAAATTAAGTAAAAATAGATATGACGGAATACTGGATCCGCTTCCGGAGAAATATGAAAAACGTTTCAGAAAACACACCATGAACCAGAGCGGTATTGCATGGGTGAATAAGATTGGAAACCAATGGGTTTATTCAAAAAACTCCAAACGAAAACAAATCAAAATATCCGATACAGACATATACAGCCTTTACCTGAAAGTCAAAAAAGAAAATCAGATATGGGGAATAAGGGATTATGAAAGGGCAGGTAAAATCATTGACATTCCAGATGACTTTACAATTCCCGAAAAAGGAGAAGTTAAAGATAAAGCTCAAACTAAACCTGACCCCGCAATTTATGCACCCCTACCCCCTGAATACGCCAATTCCTTTTCAAAACCTACAAACCAGACTGGAATTGCCTGGGTGAATAAAGTGGGACGCAAATTCAAATACTCAAGAAACGTGAACGGGAAAAACGTGACAATTGATGATGAAAACATTTACAGACTGTATGAAAAAGTTGTGAGTGAAAATCAGATCTGGGGAATTAGAAATTATGACAATGCCCGCAAATTCATTGACATCCCCGAAGGCTATGAAGATTCAATTATTAAACAAAACCTGTCTGAAAATGACATATACGCTCTACTTCCGGAGCAATATGCATCTGAATTTAATAAGAATAGATGGGATTCCGGAATTGCAGGAGTAGCTAAAATCGACGAAAAATGGATTTATCAAAGACAGAAAAACGGCACCCCCGTGACAATAATCGATTCAGATATTCGAAGACTTCACAAAAAAGTTTTAAAAAGCGGAGAAATATGGGGCGTTGTTGATTTAATAAATGCAAGGAAAAGTATTGAAGGCAAAGCCTTTAAATCCTCTAACGTTACCGTTACATATATTGAAAAACCGAAAAAGAAAACTGATGTGCTTATAAAAGGAACTGTTGAAAATGATGAACTCATAATTATTTTGAACAGATTCAAATCATTTGAAAACGATATCCGAAGAATTGTTACAACTTCCATGAACAGTGAAATGGATATTTTCATTGAACTTGAAATCAATGCCAAATCAAAAAGTGAACTTGAAAGAGACCTTAAGGATTTAAACTGGCAGATTAACAGTTAATGCTGTTGGAATTTTATTACCTACCCGGTTAAAAACAATTAAACATAACATTATGGAGAAGAATAAAATCATTAATCATCATTTTGATAATTATTATCATCACACTGACTACCTGAATCGTTTTGAAAACTGATCCCGGCAAAAAAAAAAGGCTCAGTAATTAAAAACACTAATGCAAAAGAATAATATGAAGGCAATATATAAAGGGCAGGGTTAATGAAAAAAAAGATGATAAATGAAATGACATTTACACATATCCTGATGATGACGGAGTGCATTACGAGAGAAATTAGATTATTATCACTGAATTTTTTTAATAATAGTTAATTTTCGGGCGCTCTTTCTGTTCATGAGGAAAACCTTTCGGTTTTTGAATCATCGGCCAGCCCACACCTCCTCTTTTAATTTTAAATTTCCCAGAATATATCAGTTCTCCATTTTCACCATATGCGTTGCCATCATAGGGTGCATTTGGCCCATAACCTTTTGTAAGGCTCCATTTTCCTTCAAAGCGGATTTGTCCTGATGGATAGTATTCCTTTCCCTGTACGATCCCCTTTATGTCAAATATTCCCTCACGGTATAGGGTGCCGTTGGCAAAATATGCTTTTCCAAACCCGTATGGGGCGTTATAAAGAGTGTATCCCTCATACACCAGGTTTCCATCTTCATCATACAATTCCCCACACATTATTCTGTCCCTTGGATAGTAGTTGACCTTGTCGAGGAATTTTGACTCAGAAATTATGGGGTTATCACATACATTGTCGGCTGAAACTGCAGTGAAATTTTTATCGACAACATCAATTAAAAACAGAAGCCCTGATTCATCACCGCATTTAAAACCGTTTTTTAAAAGAAACCCCATCAGGTCATGTTTTGCCTCCTCAGATGATATCTTTACGTGATAATATCTGCTTTTATTTTTCACGGTACTGTCTGCCACGTATTTTTTAAACCTTTTAAGTGCCTCTAACGGTTTTAAGTTACTTGACTCGAAATTTAATCTCTGTTTGTAGCATTTCCATGCTTCGACATATTTTTCCCTTTCAATAAGGTCATCTTCTTTAAGCCCAAGACATGTTGTGTAGTGCATTTTAATAAATGAAAGAAGTGTTTCATCCTCTACTCCGATTTCAAATATTTCCTCAATGCATCCGAGGGCCAGGTCATATTCCTCTTCATCGCTCAGCACTTCGGCTTTAAGGTAGAGGTAGTGATAATTATCAGGATACAATATGAGGGCATTGTTTAAAAGTGTCAGTGCATCCGTGTTTCTGTCAAGAAGATACAGGCAGCGTGCCTTATATCCCAGTGAGGCAGGGTTGTTGAGGTCATGTTTTAGGATTTCATCACAGATTTCCATTGCCTCTTCATATTCTCTGCCTGAAATCAGGTTTCTGCATTTGTTCAATTGCTCATGTAATGTCATATAATCATCGAATCCGAAAAAGTTTGTTAATAAAATGTTAGTAACTTGTGGTTTATAAATGTTTTGATAAAAAAATAGTTTAAATCCCCCCTGACCGTACCTGTCCAATTTTACTATAACCGTCACCGGTCTCGGGAAAACCACAGCAATACCTTAAATGTACAATAAACTTTTTCCCGGAATACAAAAAAATAACCATGGTTCCTTAAAGAATAATTTGAATAAAAGAAGAACTGACAACAGCCTGAAATGAACTTCCACAAAACACCACCACCCCCTAAGTGAAAATGAAATATTTAATCAGAAATCCCAACCGACAATGACATAGCCATTATTATTATATGGAATAAGTTTCAAATATAATCATGAAAAATAGACAAAACTGTTGATTGATATGATTATGGGAATTTTAACTGCAATAATAATGGCTTTATGGATATTTCCCGCATATCTTAAGGCACCCGAAGAATATCGACTTGATAAAAAATTTATACTTAAAACCATACTTATGGGGATTATAATAGGATTTATAGGTGCATTTATTCTTCAGATAATTGTAGGTTCAATATTTACCAATGTATTTAAAATTCCTCAGACCAGCTTACTGTATGAAATTTTAAAAGCATTCATCATATTTGGTTTGATAGAGGAGTTGATGAAATTTTCCGTTGGGTCTTTTTCTTTGAAAAAATCACATTTCCAATCAAAATTTGATTATATGGTTATTTTTGCTTTAGCGGCATTCGGATTTCATCTGTCGGAGGACTGGCAGGAATGTTGAGAGCATTCTTCCCATTCCATATTATGTGGCAGATTTTCATGGGAGCGCATCTTTATGAATACAAAGTTGCAAAAATGAATAATGACTCAAAAGCAATGAAAAAAGAATTGGTACTGGCCTTTGGAGTACCGATATTAATGCATGGCTGCTGTGACTTTTCAACAGTACTGATTGGAAATGCCACCACTTCAATCCAGTCGACAATGAGCGCAACTAATTTTATAAGTTTAATACTCCCGTTAATCTATATTCTTTTCTTGATAATTTTCACAGTCATAACAGAAATCAAGTTTTATAGATACTGCAAAAACTTATAAATCCATTTGATTTAATTTAATTAGAGGGTGTGGAATGAGGTTTTGTTTTTGGTGTATTTTCATGCAGGTTCTGACCGTCCCATTAAAAATTAAAAATGGTGTAAAATAGTTTATTTCAGGTGTTTATGATTTATTTAATGGAACATTATAATGAATCCATTCCCGATATTAAACGTATGGGATTTAATAGATGAATCAAATGAAAAGATAAAAATGACCGTTAATTATTAACAGTGAAATGTTAAATCAACAATTGACATGAATTTTTACAATCAACAATCTTAAATCCTTTTATTTCCAAATTAATAATTAATTATTTCTTAATTTTGCTTTTTAAGATGTAAGTAAGCACTTGCATTCGAAAAATCTTTATATATGGTCTTTTTCATACAGTATAATCGGGAAAAACAATTTGAATTACACCCAAAAAAAATAAACGATTACATCGGAGAGAAAAATAATGAAAATATTTGAAAACAAAAACATTTTGTGTTTAGTGATGGCATGTGCACTGATACTCATGACAGCATCATGCATCAGCGCATCCAATACCGATCATTTAAACACAACAGAAATACAGCAAATCGAAGAAACAAATGTAAACCTAGAAAATACTGACTACCAGATTAACCAAATAGCAACCATCGCTGAAAGCAGCCACAGCCAAATCAGCAGAGAATGTGAAGTGCAGGCTCTAGCTGAAAGCACCCACAGCCAAATCAGCAGAGAATGTGAAGTGCAGGCTCTAGCTGAAAACAGCACCAAAACCATAGACGATTTAAACAATGACATCTCACATCTAAAACCAGGAAACACATATAAAATCCACCAGGATTACAACATAACTAAAAATACATTAATCATCATAACCGCAGACAACACAGTAATCAACGGCAACGGACACACAATTGACGCAAACCATAATCAAGCAGGATTCTACATTACCGCAAACAACGTAACCGTGAAAAATATTATACTTAAAAATTTCAAAAATGAATTCACACCAGTCATCTGGCTTGGAAACGGAGGAATTTTATCCAACTGCACATTCCAAGAAACATCAGCTGAAAACGGTGGAGCAGTGAAATGGAACGGAAAAAACGGTAAAATACAGAACTGTCATTTCATCAACAGCACTGCAAAAATACTTGCAGGAGCAATATATGTCAACGACGAAAACCTGCAGATTGAAAATTCAACATTCATAAACTGCGGATCCATGCTTGCCGGTGAAGCAGTATACATAAGTCCGAAAGTAAAGCACTACTCAATATCATCCAAATTCAACAACGCCTTAAGCGTGATTGAAGGCTCAAAATTAAACATGAATGAAAAATACCTCAAAGAAACCCACAACATAAAATTCATTAAAAAAGACATTAACATTGTCCCCCTGATATATTTCACTATCATCAGATGCGGAGTAAACCATATCGACTCAGATACCACATTCTACGGAAGATACCTTGACAACAGCACATTTGAATTTGTCATCCGCACAAACATCGCCAACGGCATGTCATATGAAAAACACCTGCTTTTCACAAAGGTCCAAAGTATAAACGACATATTCAGCAAACTGCCTTCATCATCCTATGACGTCAATCAGAACCTCTACAAAACCGTTGAAGTGTCAAATCTCAAAGATTATGAAAAGGCCTGCGGTAAAAAAAAACAATGAATAGACGTGGTGGGATTCGAACCCACGTAGCAACTAATGCATAAGACCCTGAATCTTACTCCTTTGACCACTCGGATACACGTCTAAAA
>CACYBU010000063.1 GCA_902772665.1 uncultured Methanobrevibacter sp.
TGTGATTCTGAATTATAAGATAAATACAACTCATTTTGAATAATTTTATCATAATTAGCAAACGTGTCATTTATATTTTTAAATTGTAAACCTAAATGTTGACAAATTGCATTTATATAATTACGAATTGATATAGGATATGTTATATTCATAGGTTCATAATCTTTCATAGATTTAAGCATAAAATCATAACATTGTATTAAATAACTATTTGTATCTTCTTGTTTTTCAACATCTTTAACTATATAATCACCATAATTAATATAATCATATCCATCATCATTTCCACTTGCTTCTCTAACTTTAACTCCAAATTCTAAATGAACTATTGTATCTTTTGGTATTTCAATATTACTATCTATTTTAAGTCCACGCATTGCAGATTTCAAAATTGAAGAATTGAAATTAGGTGTAATACTATTTAAATCTTCATTTGATAATTCATATTCAACATTTTCTATTATATATGTGATTTTAGAATTTATTTCTTTACCAAATAAAACTATATTATTTTTAAACGCTTGTGAATGTGCTTTCATACTATACCCTCTTTCTGATTGCAATTAAAGAGCATTTAAAACCTTCATTTTTACGATTTTCATTTATTATTCCTTTGTTACTAACTTCATAATCACCAGTATAAGTATCTATTGTTATTTGAGATTTTTTATTAGGATCATAATAAGTTGTTGTTTGTCTCGCTGTATCTAAAATAGGTGCAATTATTTCTAATTCACTTTTAGTTAATTTTCTAAATTGAAGAGTTAATTTTGGGAATATTCCTATTAAAGTTCCACTTTGAACTCCGGCAAGATTACGACCGGAATCTGGTGCCCAAAGTTTATGATATCCAAACGTAACTTCAAGTAAATATTGACCTAAAGCAATTCCATTTACATATATACTATTTTTATCTATTATCATTTTATCACCTATCCATTATAAGCAAATTCATCTTCGTTTCTAATTTTTTTAGTTTCACGATTTAGAACTCGCCCATTTAATTTATTAATATTAGTTAAATTAATTGTTATATGCCTTCCGATTGTACTTCCTAATTCTTCAAGTAATTGTTCATCAGATAAAGGTAAATATGCCTCTCTACCTGCTTCACCAGCAATTGCACTTCCACCAGCAACAGGAACTCCTTTGCCTGGATTATTTAAAATTGTTCCTTTAGCAAGTCTTGGTAATTTAAATGTTTGTAATTTTCCTAAATTAATTCCTGGAATTGAATTAATAGCCCCAACTAATCCATTTATTGCTTTAATTGGAGTATTTAATATATTTTCTATTGCCCATAAAACACCATTTACAACTGATTTGAATACAGTTGATATTACATTTCCAACCGTTGTTGCTACAGATTTTACTAGACTCCAAATTCTATCTATCATTCCAGCAACAAAACTTATAACAGGACTTAAAACATTATTCCAAATCCATGTTGCAATAGGTTTTAAAACAGAAATTATAGCATCCCACAATCCTTTTACTATTGTGATTATATTACTTATAATTATAACAATATTATTCCAAATTGTTGAAATTATATTTGAAACAGCACCCCATATTGTCGAAACTAACGAAAAGAAAAACTCAATTGCAGGTCCAAATATTTCTTTTATGCTTTCCCATAATCCTACAAAAAAATCTACAACTGGTTTTATAACATTATCATAAACCCATTGTCCTACTTTACTTAAAAATGCCGATATTTCATCCCAATATTTTATTATTAAATAAGCAAGTGCAACTATCGCTGCCACTATTAAAGCAATCCATCCTCCAAGTCCGAGTTGTAAAACTAAAAATGCTGCTCCTATTGCCAATAAAGAAGAAATAACTAAATCTTTATTTTCAGCAATCCATTTTATCCATGCTGGTATTTGCATATCCTCCATACTTGATAAATCAAAACTAGGTCCAACTCCACCTCCTGTGTCTGTCGCCCCACCTTTATTATCACTTAAAACATTCATCTCATCAAAAGATGCTTGCTGTTTATTTAATTCTTTCATATTATTACTTGCTTTTTTTAAACTTTTAGCATATGCATCAACTCCAGCATTTGCAAATATATCATAACCTGTCCATGCATGAATTATATATCTTATATATTGTAA
>CACYBU010000064.1 GCA_902772665.1 uncultured Methanobrevibacter sp.
AATTTTATCAGGTTTTTCTTTTAAATCTTTAAAATTAACACCATTTATCTCATATCATGTGTTAATAGCTATTAATATTCAACTTAACGGAATTTACCTGGTTGGAAAGGATAGAACAGGGTTCACGAAAAAATGGGCGATGGAATTTCTCGAAAAAATTACAGCATATCCGAATGAGGCAATTCATGATGACTGTGTAGTTGCATTCACCGGAGGATATGAAAAAATAGTTAATGAGAAACAGCCACAAAGAGTTGATGTTGACAAATGGTATTCCACATAATCATGTGAATTTTCATAAAGTCGCATTTGGCAAATATTTATTATGGATAAGATTAATAATAATTATTGTCTCATTTGTTTTATTCACAATCTATTTTATGGAGTTTATATTATGGTGTCTAAAAATTGGGAAGAGGTTGTTTCAAGGCTTGAAAATTATGATTTGAATAATTTATTAAATCAGGATTTCATAGATGACCTTAATGAAATTATTGATGTTGATGAAGCAATTAGTTGCGTTAACATTTCATTAATAGTTAGAGGTGATGTTGTAAATCTTGAAAATAATAATGTTAAAGGAATAAACATCAGTTGCGATAATTTAGTTGATACCATCGTAAAAACAATTTATCTGAACACTGAATATAAACAAGATGAAATTAAAGAAATTATAGAAAAATATGAGAAATTAGATTAATAGGAGGTTTTTTATAATGTATATTAATAATCAGACAATGAATATTAGTTATTCTGGAAATATCAGTAACTATGTTATAGAAAAAATAAGCAGATTCAAAAATAAAGTACAAAGTTTTTTCAAAACCAAAAACACTCCTGAAGTTGATTTAATCGAATATTTTAATAGTTTTAGTGATTTACTATTTTCTGTTGAACCATTAAGAATGGAATTTACAGCATTTTCAAATTTAAGAATTATAATAGAATATATTGTTGATAATAATTGCATTGAGGAACATAAAGAATTTCTTAAAAACAATATTGATTTATTTTTTGATTTGCTTGAATCCAAAATTGATTTAATTAAAAACAATGATTCAGACCATCAGATGGAATATGAAAAACAATTAGAATTATATGATTCAAAAATTTTAGAATATAACTCCTATTTCTACAAACATATTTATGAAGTTTCTGGTGATGATACACAGGATGCTATTGCAATCGGCAAAATCCTATTGGATTACTAGAGGGGATAATAATGTGCAATGCTTTAGATACTTGTGTGTGTATTGGATTTACTTTTTATCCGGATAAACATTATCCTCCAGCAAATAATTTCATTTCAACCACACAACAGAAATTATACTGGACAACAAATGTAAGAACAGAATACACAAGAAAATATTCCAAAATCAACAGATCCATAACCTATTTTTCAGGCACTGTCATTGAAATTTTAAGAAAAAAAGATGGCAGATATTTTGACAGTTATTATGATTTTGAAAAGTTGATTTTAAACAACACCAGACATATAAATCTGGATAATCATAAAAAAATCAGAATAATTGAATATTTATGGAATAGAATAAACAATGTCATTGATTTTAAAGTAATTAAGTCTATCTTGACTAATGCATTAGGAACTTTTAATAAAAGACAGGCCCTTTTGAGTGGAAAACTTAAGTATCATCATTGTGACAGTAAAATTCACAAGCAATATGGGCATATTGGTCAGAAGTTCATAGGTAATGGTGGCCATCCTAATGATGATATTGTTGTTGTCGAAGCACACCATCTAGGTTTAACTGAAACTTAAATTTAATAACATTTGATGAAGATATGTATGAAGCATGTTCTAAAATTAATGAATTATCGGTTAAGTGCATTTTGTGCCAATAATTATGTTTTCATTTTTCTTAAATAATATTTTCATTACTTATAGTCATTTTATTAATTAATGACAGTTATCATTTATAAAACATGCTGTCAAATGTTAGTTTACTTACTATATTATAGTTATTTATCTTTTAATAATTTTCTTCTTCCTTTCCATATTAGCTGGCGCTTTTTTTTCAATTCCTTGTATTCATAATACATCTGTGAAGTAACGTATCCGTTGAGTCTTTTTAATTCATCTATTCTCACAATCCCTGTTTGAACAGTAGCTGATTCGCCTTCATGCCAGCAGTACCATGGATGATGCAAGGGATATCACATTCTGAAGTCAGTCCTATCTTGCAGTTGTTACAATAGTCAACAAACCACATTTCTTCCTCTCTTTGAGTCTTTTCCTTCTTGGCTTCGATTATCTGACGTCTTATAGACTTCATTTATATCACTTCAATAATTTTATAAAAACCATAAAAACTATTGAGAACTTTTTGAAAAGTTTTTTTAAAA
>CACYBU010000065.1 GCA_902772665.1 uncultured Methanobrevibacter sp.
GAGCTAAGGAATTATGTAGAGAAGTAGGTATGGAACCTCAAGTGGATGTTGAATTTGGTATGATGGTTGAAATTCCTGCAGCAGCTAGCTTGATTGATGAATACATTAAAGTAGGAATCGATTTTGTAAGTTTAGGAACCAATGACTTAACTCAATACACTCTTGCAGTTGACAGAAACAATGAGTTTGTAGCAAAACATTACTCTGAAGAACACCCTGCTGTAATGAAACTGATTGAAAGAACAATCAGAAAATGTGCTGAAGCAGGTGTCAAATGCAGTATCTGTGGACAGGCAGGTAGTGTGCCTCACATTGTTGAAAAACTTGTTGAATTTGGAATTACAAGTGTATCTTCAAACACTGATGCTATTGCTGATGTGAGAAAAACTGTTGCTCGTGCTGAGCAAAAAATTATTCTTGACGCTGCCCGTAAGCGTATAGAATAATCTTTTTATTTCTTTTTTTTCATTTTATTTAATATAATAGGTTACTTTATGCAAGACAATCCAATAGATAAACAGGACATATTAAATGAGCTAGCAGAACTTCACAGCCTGGATTATGATTATGAGGACGGTCGAATACTCGGTTCAATGTGTACTCAGGCACATCCCTTTGCAAAGGAAGTCTACTGCAAATTCCTTGATACCAATCTTGGAGACCCTGGTCTTTTTAAGGGTACCAAACGCATTGAAGAGGAAGTTATAAAATCTATTGGTGAACTTCTATCACTTGATGAGGCTTATGGTAATATTGTTACTGGTGGAACAGAAGCCAATCTTATGGCCATAAGAGCTGCAAGAAATCATGCAAGAAAATATAAGGGAATAACAGATGGGGAAATAATAATACCTAATTCAGCTCATTTTTCATTTAAAAAAGCCGCTGACATGTTAAGTCTGAAAATAGTCGAGGCAAAACTGGATGAAAATTACAAAATAGATGTTGGATCTCTAAATGAAGCAATATCTGATAAGACAGTGGCTATTGTTGCAATTGCTGGAACAACTGAACTGGGTTTAATAGATCCGATTGAAGAGATTTCAAAAATAGCCTTTGAAAAGAACATATATTTCCATGTTGATGCAGCTTTTGGAGGATTTTCAATTCCATTTTTAAGAGAAATAGGTTATAACCTGCCAGTTTTTGACTTTTCACTTGATGGGGTCTGTTCGATAACGGTTGACCCTCATAAAATGGGTCTTGCTCCAATTCCTGCCGGAGGAATTATTTTTAGAAAAGAAGAGTATCTTGAAGTCATGGCCGTCGACTCACCATACCTGACAGTTAAAACACAGTCCACAATTGTTGGAACACGTCTCGGAGCCTCTTCGGCAGCAACTTATGCAATAATGAAATATTTCGGCAAGAAAGGTTATTCCAAAATAGCCGGAAATTTAATGGAAAATACCATGTTTTTTGCTCAAAACCTAAAGGAAATTGGTTATGAAATAATCTGTGAGCCTGAATTAAATATTGTTGCATTCAACCATCCTACAATGGATACAAATGTTCTTGCGGGAAAATTGGAAAAACGGGGATGGAAAGTATCTGTTGCTAAATGCCCTGTTGCTATCAGGGTAGTATTGATGAATCATATTAAAAAAAATCATTTAGAAGAGTTATTGAAAGATTTAAAAGATTTGTATTAATCTTTAATATCTTCCACATACATCAAAGGGTAGTTTAACTCTTCAATGAATTCAATTCTTATTGTCGCTGAAACATCATCCACTTTTGCATGGATTTTAACATCAAGCATGTCTCCTGTAAGTGAGGTGTAGTCAAATTCGGTCATTGATTCTTCCAGTTTGTCAAATCTGATTTCAACTTCAACTTTTTCAATTGCAGGCTGCAGGCTGAGGGATTCCGCCATTGCCTTTTCAAGGCTTTCTTTTGAATCCCTATTTACAGGGGTTCCTACAAACTGATGAAACAGTGCTCCCATAGTGATGGCGCCTTCAAATATTGCGCGTTCACGTGTTGTTATGTTTGAAAAGTATTTTTTATCAACATCCATTCACATGCCTCCGTTTAAAAAGATTATCTTGTCATATATCATCTCTGAGGGAATCGGATTTATGCAGCAGCAGAACAGCACTGCTGAAATTATTATTACAGTAATCAGAATATATATTCTATTATCTTTCGGATAAAAGAAACTGAATACAAGTCCCACTATTAAGAATATTGCAGAAATTAGAATTGCATATGATTCCTGAGGATTGTCTTTAATAATCTTTGTATTCAATGGATTTTTACTGACCAGTTCTCCTTGAATAATTATTCTGTTTTCAGTTGAACCGATAGGGTCACAGGTAATTAAATAAACAGTATTTTTCCCAATTGCATTCAGTTCATTTTCTGCGGGAACTGTCTCTGTACTGGTTACTGTGTAGTTAAGCTCACCGATTCCAGGCCATTCTAGCAGAAACGTGTCTCCGATGTTCAGTTCATTCAACCTTAAAAATGGTGATCCTTGAAGTGTTCTGTGGCCGTATAAAATAACTGGGTTTTTGGTTGGAACATTTTCTCCGGGATCACTTAAAACCCCTTGATTCAGACTCTGGTTGTTTATTTTTTCGTTAACTCCAATTGAAGGGATTATGATTTTGGGAGAATCGACGGTGATGGCTTTTTCCACAACTACTTTTGCTGAAAAATAATTCACCTCTCCCATTGCATATAATCCGATTATCGCCAAGCATATTAAAATTATTATAGTTGAGACAGCAGGTTTGTTCATATTATCAACTTTTGTTATATCTAGTATTAATACTCGTATGTTGTACTTATCTCATTAACCATCCAGTCAGGTGCCTGGGAGGTGGGTATGGTTAAAACTATATTGTCCATATTGTCCAAAACATAGTTGACCTTGTCATGAGGTGTTTCAATTAAAAGCATGTACTGAGCATCCAAATCTCCTAAATTAATCTGCCTTTCATAATTGGATAATTTCACTCCATAATTTTCAAGCATCTCAAACGTTTCCTTTTCATCATAACCGTCAATTATAGCTCCTTTCATTATTTCCAGCACGTCTGATGAAAAACTTTTAGTGTTTTCCTTCGGATAGGTGCTGTTTCCGTCAACGGTCATTTTGGATTTTGAATATTCGGAGTCAATTTCCCCGTTATCCTCATATCTCATTATTGACAAAACGGTACAGCCGCTTATCTCGGGAGTGGTGCTGTTGGATTCATTGTCACTATATGTTGAATTTTCATTTGTGTAGATGTCAACAATGCTTCCCACTTTAACAAGTCCTGCACCTGCCTGCAGTCTTGAAACCAATATTGGAACAGAAACAGTATTTGGTTCATCGAATTTTATTTTTGAAAGAATTCTCGCATCATTTTCATTAACAATTTCCATAGCTTCTCCTATTGGCATAATGACATCCTTGCTTTCATTCGAATATACTGCCATTGTCCTGTTGTAGCGATCCTGATTCATATTAATGGCTTTCTTATGAAACTCTCTCCAGTCCTTTGTCGCCTGTGAGAGTATGTTGATTGATTCGACTTCGCCCAGAGTTTTTGCATCGTCAATTTTTTCTTCCAATAATATCCCATTAGGTGAACCTGCAAGACCTCCACTGTATAGCTCATGGAGTTCGTTCAGCTTCGTTGTCTTTGTAAAGGAAAGTTGTTCCTGTGACGGTTCGTAAATCAGGAAATAATATGCTGAAACTATCAGGGTCAGTATAATAATTGTTGTTATAATGACTCCGATTTTTCTTTTTTTTTCATCATCACTGATGTCTGTGGATTTTGGAGATAAATACACTCCAATCTTGTGATTCAGTTTTTTTAATGGTGTCAGTTCGTCTTTTTCTTTTTTCTTTGGTTTTTGAAATTCTTCAGAAATCTGATATTTCAATTCTTTGCTTTCTTCGAAACCCCTCGGGTAGAGAGGGTCTCTTGATTCTTTATCCATTTTATTTACTCCCAATTCTGGTTTAAGTAGATGGTTTATTTAATTAAATAGGAGTGAGGTGTTCTTATCTTCTAATTAAATTAATTATCAGGTAGTATAGGCAGAATAATAGTAATATTAATGCAGGTATATTTACATTGAATAAAACTATGTTTATGGGAAGGATTAATATGGCGATTAATACTGAGGATATGCATATTACAGGCATATTGTCGAACTTTGGATACCTTATATTCGATATCATAAGCAGTGAAACAATAACACTTAATATTAATGCAATATTAGGATTATATAATCCGCTCAGATAAAATGTTGCTAGTATAAGTGATATTCCAGGAATCGGAAATCCGATGAAATCACTTGTATTAACCTTGTCGGTAATTACATTATATCGGGTTAATCTTAAAACTCCGCAAACAACAATCATTAAGCTTATCAGTATTACTATTGTCTGAAAAATGCCTGGGGTGGTGTTAATGCAGCTGTAAATAAATATTGCAGGTGCCACTCCGAAAGAAACTATGTCTGATAGTGAATCTATATTTTTCCCGAAGCCAAATTCATCATGCCTATTTGTTTTTCGCGCTACCCAACCATCTGCTGAGTCAAATATGATTGCAACAATCATAAGGATTGCAGCTAGATTTAAATTGTTATTCACTGAACATACGATGGATAAAAATCCGGAACTCATATTCAGCAAAGATATAATGTCTGAAAGTGCTATAAAACTTTTCATCTCTGTGTTCATATTACTCATATTTTAACTCCACTAATACATTGGTTTTCATAACATATTAATCTTACCTTCTAATGGGCCTTATTTTTATCTATATATCTATCTAATCATTGATAAATGTTATTTTTATTTGATTTTAAAAAATTGATTTGATATTGTAAAATTATAATTGGGGGTACTGTCAATTTTGTTTTAAGAGTGTTATTTTGCACTAATCATGTTAAAGTTATATTTTTCTTAATATTTTTTTTGAAAAAACCTTTAAAGATAAAATTTATATAATAATGATTTTAATAAATATTAATTGTTAGACTATTATAAATAGCAATAATTTTCATTATTTAAGTATTGAATCAATGCAGAAGGGCTTTAAATTCAATATTTTTAAATAATAATTATTGTTTGTTTAGATTAATGATTTATATCAAGGAATTGTGTGTAATTAAATGATTGAGGATAATATACGTGTTTTAAGGCAGGCTGCAAGGATTTCATCAGACGGCAACTATAAAGTTGAAAAGGCCTGGTGTGTCATTGCAGGGGATGCAGATCTGGTTGATGACGTTGCATATAAGGCGATAGCGTCCAATCATAAAATCAAGATACTGTTTAGGGAGCATGTTGTATTAAATGAGGGTAAATTGGATAAGAAATTTGATTTCATCATGCTTCATGCAAATGCATTAAGTTTTAATGATTATAGAAATGCCGTCACTAAAAGGGGTGGTGCTTATGTTCAGGTTTCTATGGATGCTCTTTTAGCAGAATCCAATGTTATGGTATTTGTTGCACCTGATGATGTCATCCGGGAAACAGTGTCTGTCATTGAAAAATCCAGAATATCATTTGCGATTTTAGAGGAATCTCAAACTACCAGATTCATTGATATTGAATTTAACAATGAGGTTAAATTACCAAACTTTATTAAATCTCTTTTAAAGCCATTTTACAATGCAAATGAAGTGGTTTTATCTGCAGTTTTGATTTCAGTTGAAAATGAAAAGGACGTTAATAAAGTTCAGAGTATAGCTACATCTAATAGAATTTTCGTTATAGACTTTAAAGATATTGTAACGGAGGAATGACCATGAATATTTTTGGAAAGGAAGAAGAAGAACCACAATCTGAAGACACTAAAGTTATTAGTAACAGTTTAGGAATTGATTTAGGAACTTTAAATACTGTAATTGCAAAGCCTTCAGGGGATAAATTTGATTTATATCAAATTCCATCTGTTGTTGCAGTAAAAAAAGACGATCCGTCTGAAGTTTTAGCTGTCGGTGAGGAAGCTAAAAAAATGCTCGGAAGGACTCCTGAGGATATTCTTGCAGTAAGACCTTTGAAAAAGGGTGTTATAGAAAATGTTGTACAGGCACAGGCGTTACTTATTAAAGCAATGCAGATAGGTATTAATGAGGGTGAAACTGTAGGAAGAATCGTTATCGGCATTCCTGGAGATGCATCTGAAGTTGAGAAAAATGCTGCTGAAGAAATTGGAAGAAAAGCAGGTGCACAAAATATTCTAGTAATTAGTGAAGGATTGGCAGCAGCTATCGGTGCAGGTTTGCCTATTGCTGAGCCTAACGGTACAATGGTTGTAGATATTGGTGCAGGTTCAACTGATATTGTAATCATTTCCTTAGGTGGAATAAATGATATTGAAACTGTCAGATGTGGTGGAGATGACATTGACAATAAGATAGTGGAAATTGTAGCAGAAAAATACGATGTAGCTATTGGTATTCATGATGCAGAATCTGCAAAAATAGAAGTGGGTATGGTTCATTGCAGTGAACAAATTGAAAACTTGAGTGTTGAAGTTATTGGTAAATCTTTAGAAACAAATAGACCTAAAAAGGTTGTCATTGATTCTATGTTGGTTGCTGATGCTGTTGAACCATATATGCAACAAATTGCCGGTGGTCTAAATGTCATATTAGAAAGATTATCCCCTGAATTAATGATGGGTGTTTACAATAATGCTGTGGCTGTTGGTGGAAGTTCAAGACTCCGTGGTATTAAAGAAAGAATTTTTGATGAAATTGGAATTCCTATTGAAATTTCAGACGATCC
>CACYBU010000066.1 GCA_902772665.1 uncultured Methanobrevibacter sp.
AGATGATATTTGCCATTCATGTAATATTTTCATAGATGGAAATTTAAGAATAACTCCAAAAACAACTGATGCAATCTGGTATAAAAAGGTTGGAGACAACTTTTTCATATTCCTAATCGAATTTAAAGGAGATTTGCTTTGCAGAAACTCCAGTAAATGCACTTTAGTTGAAGTTGTTGATAACTTAAAAAATAAAAACTATAATGATGAATTGGAGCATGAGCTTTTCCTATTAGATAAAATCCTTTCAAAATATTCAGACAGAATGTTAAATGGTCTTGCAGCTAAGCCTTTAGAAACAGTAACAATTGCTCTGCCTCTGATTTATGAGGAATATTATGAGAAAAACAGAGATCAAGTTGAATACTTAGATATCAGAAATTTCTTAATAAATTCAAGAATTGTTTATCGAGTTGTTTCTATTTCAGAAGATTATGAACCGAATCGTCAAAGAACACGCTCAAGATCTTACAGATGTTCCAATATAATTCCAACTGTATGTAAAAAGCTTGCCCGTGAAAGACATGATAAGGAATTGGAGTCATCTTATGAATCCAGTTTACAAACATATCACAGAAGATACGAACGAGCAGGCATTGTTTATAGCGCAGGTTTTGTTGATAATATTGCTTTTAATAATTTCATTGAGAATTATTTAAAATAAGTTATACGTAATTCTTTGTTATTGATTTTGGATTATCTTGAGGAGTTTAAATAATAATATATTGCATAAAATCTAAAGTTCTGAAAAATAGTTCAAAACATAAATTTTTATCTTTGATGTGCAAGAATACATCGATTTTTTTTTACGTAGAGAATGAATTGAACAGGGATATTACTTTTCAAGTGCTCTATGATGAACTTTAAATAGCAACAATAACTAAAATAATAAATGACAATAACAATTATTTAAAACTTTTTTCAACGAAAACCAATTTAAAAAAGTATTGTAATTGTCTGAACCTTAGGTGCGAGGGGGATAGCTTAGGGAATGTCAAATAACCAATGATATATTAAAAAACCTAGGAATTCTCAACTTCTTAAGTTGAGGTAGTTCAAAACATAAGATATTAACAATATTGTACCATTATAAAATCATCTGCATTTATACGAACACCAGTTTTTATAGGAGTCACCATTATGAATGAATTTAAAAAAGAATTACTACTACATGTGAATTTAAGTTTATTTAAAAAAATAAGCATTATTTGAAAATTTTGCTAATATGAAGTGATATTATGAGATGCTCAAAATGCGGTGGTCTCATCCACCTTGACGAACCTTGCCAGGAATGTGGAATCGACTATAGGGAAATGCTTGAAGGCATTTCTCATGAGGAAATGAGAAGACTTTTTAAAAAAATCGAGGAACTTGAAAGCGGATGCAGAAACATTGACCTTGAAGCTTCTCTTATGGCCTGTGAGCTTGAAAACTCATCTTTGATACTTGCTGCAAGCATGGATGAGGACAACATCGGATTCGTCCAGCTTCCGGGTCCAAACAAGAGGGAATACATTGCCTTGTGCACGGATATGGATGAGTTCAGGAAATGCTTTGATGATTTAACTCCTCTGACTAACTCATGGAAGCAACAGCTGACACTGCTTAAAGGCGGTGCAGATGGATTTGTAATAAATCCTCTGGGTGAAGTGTGCTTCCTTGAAAAGGAATATATCCAAAGGTTTTTCCTAGAAAATGAATAAAATTTATTAATGATTTATGTAAAAACTGGTAATTATGTGATTATAACATCATATCTTGACTACCATGAATATGATGTAAGATAGGTGATAATATGATAACATGCAACGTTTGCGGACATTTAAATGACCCTTCAAGGGCAACATGTGAAAATTGTGGTTCAGACCTCTCAGACAGTCCCGACTGGGGAATATATGACGACGATGAGTTTGACTCGGACAACCTCAACTTTGATGATGCCGAGGAGCTGGGCTATGTCGACCCGGACTTTTATGAATGAGGTGAAAAAATGTGGGAATGCCCTAACTGCGGAGAGATTAATGACGATTGCTGTGAAGAATGCGAATACTGCGGCTGCTCACCGGACGTCAACTACGGATGGGTAGGCGAAAACTACGGATAGTGATTA
>CACYBU010000067.1 GCA_902772665.1 uncultured Methanobrevibacter sp.
ATGAAATGAACAAAGAGAAGTTAAAAGTTCACTATCCTATGATAATTTAACTTTATCATTGTTGATATCTAAAAAAGTATTACTCAAATGGGTTGTTTTCCAACCCTCATTTAATGACAGTTAATGATTCTGAAAAAATATTTACAAAATCTTTTTTCCTAATATTCGGGGTATTGCTTTTTACAGCCCTTGTAATGTATGCATTGATGTCAACGGTAACAGAATATGCAACCGCAATGGGGTCAACTGCAACAATAGCAGGACTGGTTTCGGGGATATATGTTTTTGGAGGTTTATGTTCAAGAATATACTCCGGTGATGCACTTGAAAGAATAGGATGGAGAAAAATAGCATTGGTATTTATGAGCATACATTTTCTTGCATGTCTTCTGTATTTTATCGTTGACAATGTTACTTTACTTATCATCGTCAGATTCATCCACGGAATAGGATTTGGAGCATCTGCCAATGCAATCGTAACTGTGGCAACAGCAATTTTACCTGAAAAACGCTTTTCAGAAGCATTCGGATACTTCATGCTTGGAACCACAATAGCAGTGGGTCTTGGACATTCATCGGAGGATTTTTATATGATTCATTTGGATCTGCAGGATGTTTTACAGCAGCAGCAATCTTTTCAGCACTGGCATTTGTATTCATGATTTCACTTGACATAGGCCGGTATGATACAAAACAGAAAACCTCTGATGAGAGGAAGTATTCCGGTTTGCAAAAGGTAATAGAATTCAGTGCGGTTCCGGTTTCATTTTTCACAGCCCTTACAAGTCTGGGTTATGTATCAATATTGTCATTCTACAGACTTTATGCAGTTGAAGTTAATTTAACAGCAGTATTTTCATGGTTTTTTATCATATACTCAATTTGTCTGGTTCTGACAAGACCTCTGGCAGGTAAAATTCAGGATAATGGTGGAGACAGGATTGTTTGTGTTGTAGGCATACTTGCTCAGTCAATCGGATTGTTTCTGATTGCCGTGATGCCTTCAAATGTGACTGTCGTAATCTGTGCAATATGTGCTGCCTTGGGATTCGGCACTTTAAACTCAGCATGCACTGCAATTATTACAAGAAATGCTCCTGGCCAGCGCCGTTCTTATGCACTGTCAACATTTTTCATATTCTGCGATGCGACAATAGGTTTTGGACCGGCATTATTCGGATGTTTTGTATCTTCAAGCAATGGATATGCACCGATGTATTTAATCTCCTCAGCAATTACATTACTTGCTTTGCCGATATGTCTGTATTCTTTAAAGAAGTAGAAACTAGTATTCGAGTATTTAAAAAATAACGATTTTTTTTTAATATGAATGTAAATTCATATATTGATGTTTATACTATTTAAATGATTAAATTAACAATCATATGGGGGTTATATTAAAATTTAGAATTTTTTGTCTTTTTTTTAGATTAAATTATAAGTTAACTTTTAGATAGGGTCTTTAAAGTTTTTATATATTGTCTAATCCGATATGAAAATATTTATATGTCAGTGGAATTAAAATTATAATTACTAATCATAAAATTAAATCATAATTTAGATTAGGAAACAAAGGGGGAAAATATTTTATAATTAAAAATCATTCAAGAAATGTATTTTTGATTGAAATATTCAAATGCAAATTATTTGCTTTAAGCGATGGTATGATATGTATTTTGGTGCATTTTAAGATTAATGGGTTTTAAAACATATTAATTCAAATAAGGAGAAAAACTATGAAATCTATGAAAAAATTATTGATTATTGCTATTATTGCAATAGTAGCTATTGTTAGTGTAGGTTCATGTGCTGCCGGTTGGTTTGACTTTTTAGGCGGTGACAATTCCAGCATTGATTTAAATGGGCAGGAAGTTAATCTGGCAGCGGCTGCCAGTTTAAAAAATGTTTATGACGAAAAATTAATCCCGATGTTTGAACAGAAATATCCTGGTGTAAAAGTAACACCTACATATGCTTCAAGCGGAGATTTACAAACTCAAATAGAAAATGGTTTAAAAGCAGATGTATTCATGTCTGCAGCCAATAAACAGATGAATGCTCTTGCTGATGAGGGTTTAGTTGATAATAATACAAATCTTCAATTTTTAGAAAACAAAGTTGTTTTAATTGTACCTAAAGACTCAACTGCAAATATATCTTCATTCGATGATTTGAAAAATGTGGATGGAAACATTGCAATCGGGGATCCTGAATCAGTGCCTGCTGGACAATATGCTAAAGAAGCATTAAACAACACAGGTATTTGGGATGATGTTGAATCCAAATTATCTCTAGGAACTGATGTAACTGCCGTATTAAACCAAGTTGCTCAAGGATCTGCTGAATGTGGTATTGTATATGCTACCGATGCTAAATCAACTGATGATGTTAAAGTAGTCTGTGAAGCTCCGGAAGATGCATTAAAAACTCCAGTCATCTATCCTGTAGCAGCACTTAAAAACTCAACTGATTCAAGTGCTACAAAAGCATTCATGGACTTCTTGCAAACCAAAGAAGCCAAGGATGTATTTGTTGATTACGGTTTCACACTACATGAATAATAATGGAGGTCTACAATGGAAATCAGTGCGAGAAATCAGTTGAAAGGTAAAATTACCAATGTTGAGCTTGGTGCCGTAATGGCAAATATCAAAATCGAAATTACTGAACCTAATGTGATTACAGCAGTTATTACAAAAGAATCTGCTGAAAAATTAGGTTTAACTGAAGGTGATGATGTTTGTGCTCTTATCAAATCAACTGAAGTAATTATAGGTAAATAAAAAATGTGTGGGCAAAGTTCCCACTATTACTTTTTTCCAAATTAAAAAACAAAAAATTAACAAGATTTATTGGAGTAAGTTGACATGATGGATTGGTCTACAATTTTCATTTCAATGAAAACTGCAAGTTTATCAATTTTCATAACCTTTTTTTTAGGGTTGTTTGCTGCTTGGGTTATCGTTAAGATGAAAAATGAACCGATAAAAATTTTCCTTGATGGAGTTTTCACACTTCCTCTTGTACTACCTCCAACTGTTGTTGGATTCTTTTTACTGTATATTTTCGGTGTCAGAGGAGTTATAGGTAAGTTTTTTATAGAATTTTTTGCTTATAAAATAGCTTTCTCATGGTCTGCAACGGTCATTGCTGCGGTTGTCATGTCTTTTCCTTTAATGTATCGTTCCGCCCGTGGAGCATTTGAACAGGTGGATTCTAACCTGCTGGATGCCGGGCGTACATTGGGAATGTCTGAGTGGAAAATTTTCTGGAAAGTTTTATTTGCAAATTCATTGCCGGGAGTTATCAGCGGTGGAATTCTTGCTTATGCCAGAGGTTTAGGTGAATTCGGTGCTACAGCTATGCTTGCAGGTAATATTGCTGGACAAACCAGAACTCTTCCGTTGGCGGTTTACTCGGAAGTGGCTGCAGGCAATATGGTGGAGGCTTTCAATTATGTAATCGTCATTGTTTTTATAGCATTCATTGCTATTTTCATCATGGATTATCTTTCCATACGAAAGGATAAACAATGGAAATGAAGGAGATTATTATGACTGACAAATCATTAAAAGTAAACATCCATAAGAAACTTAAGGAATTTGACTTGGAAGTTGATTTTGAATTGACAAAAGGGTGTTTGGGTATTTTAGGTTCCTCTGGATGTGGTAAAAGTATGACATTGAAATCGATTGCGGGTATTGAAACTCCGGATAGTGGCATAGTAAGCTTAACTATAGACAAAGAAAATATTTATTTTGATTCAATTAATAAAATTAATTTAAAACCACAAAAAAGAAATGTGGGGTACCTGTTTCAGAATTATGCATTATTTCCAAACATGACAGTTGAGGAAAACATTGCAATTGGCCTG
>CACYBU010000068.1 GCA_902772665.1 uncultured Methanobrevibacter sp.
CTGTGGTGTTAATGTAGATGGAAGTTTTAAAGCAGGAGAACTTTATACTAAAGTTTGTCTTGGTGGACTCGCAGATGTTGGAATTTCAATTCCTGGGGATTTATCTGAAAAATTCGCACTTCCTTCAGTAAAAATCAAAACTGACTCACCGTCAATCTCAACATTAGGTTCACAAAAAGCAGGATGGTCCGTATCAGTTGGAGATTTCTTCGCATTAGGTTCAGGACCTGCAAGGGCTATTGCATTAAAACCTGCTGAAACCTATGTGGAAATCGGTTACGAAGACAAAGATGCTGACTTGGCTATTTTAACTCTGGAAGCTGATGTACTTCCTGGTGAAGATGTTGCACAATACATTGCTGATGAATGTGATGTTGATGTTAAAGATGTTTACTTGCTTGTAGCTCCTACTTCTTCTCTCGTTGGATCTATTCAAATTTCAGGTAGGGTAGTTGAAAACGGAACTTACAAAATGCTGGAATTCATTAAATTTGATGTAACAAAAGTAAAACATGCTGCAGGTATTGCACCAATTGCACCTGTTGACCCGGACGGATTAAAAGCAATGGGTAAAACCAATGATGCAGTATTATTCGGTGGAAGAACCTACTACTATGTTGAATCTGAAGAAGGTGATGATATTGCTGATGTGGCAGCTAAACTACCATCCTCTGCAGCTGATGGATATGGTAAACCGTTCTTCGATGTATTTAAAGAAGCAGGATTTGATTTCTATCAAATAGACAAGCGAATGTTTGCTCCTGCAGAAGTAGTCATCAATGATTTAACCACCGGTAAAATTTATAAAGAAGGATTTGTCAACGCTGATTTACTTAAAAAATCCTTCGGTGTAGATGAATAAGTATATTCATCTATTTTTTTTCTATTTTTTCAATATTTTTTTTCACATCTACTAATTTCAACGTCTTTTTTTTTTTTAAAAATTTAATATATCAAGATAAATAAATATAAATTTGTCTCAATTTGAGAATTTAATTTAATTTAAGGTGAAAAATATGGATATTATTGAAATTATTAAAGAGGGTTTTGTATTTCCTTCAACTGATTTGACAAAACTTGCAATATATATTGCTTTGTCAATTGTTACGGTAATTCTGATATTTTTAGGATTTGCCGTTATGGGAGTGGGCATAATTGATAATGCCTTATTCACTGTTTTAGGAATTATAGTAATTATATGTGGTATAATCGTAGGGTTTATCCTGAGCGGTTATCTGGTAAGTATAGTGAAATCCGGAATTGACCAGACAGAGTCAGCACCTGAATTTAACTGGAAGGGAAACCTGATAACAGGTATTAAATGCCTTGTAATGAGTATTGTCTATTATATAATCCCTGCCATTATTGTTCTGATTGTCGGTTGGGCTACAAATTTATTCGGCATGTCTTACGACATGATGACAAAAATGATGATTGCATCCATGAATGCACCGGCCAATACAACAGTACTAATTACAGATCTTTTCCCACAGTCTGCATTTATCCAGCTCGGAAATGCAATGATTATAACAGGAATTGTTGCCATTGTATTGTTCATATTCTTCGCATTACTTCAGACAATAGCCCAAGCAAGACTTGCTAATACTGACAGCCTTGGATATTCTTTAAATATTGTCGAAGCGTTTAAAGATATTGGAAGAATAGGATGGGGAAAAGTTATTGCAGTTGTAATATTACTTTTAATTATAATAATAGTTATTAATGCAATAATAAATGTACTTAATATATACATACCGGGAATTAGTATTCTTTCCATTGTAGTAACTCCATATTTAGTATTCTTCTCTTCAAGAGCGGTAGGACTATTATATTCAGACATAGCTTAAAGGATATTCAATTTCCTTTAACTTTATTTTTAAAAAACGGAGATGTTAAAATGACTGAGTTAAAAGGTACAAAAACAGAAGAAAATTTAAAATTCGCATTTGCCGGCGAGTCCCAGGCACATACCAAATACCAGTTCTATGCCCTGCAGGCAAAAGAGGCAGGATATGTTCAGATTCATGACATATTCCTTGAAACTTCCAAAAACGAAAGGGAACACGCAAAAATATGGTTCAAGATATTGCATGATGAGGAAATTCCAGACATTGAAACCAACCTTGCAGATGCAGCAGCAGGCGAACATGAAGAATGGACTTCAATGTATAAGGGATTTGCCGAAACAGCACGTGAAGAAGGATTCCCTGAAATAGCATTTTTATTCGATAAGGTCGGTGAAATCGAAAAACAGCACGAAGAAAGATACAGGACATTACTTTCCAATGTTGAAAACGATAAAGTATTCAGCAAAGACGATGACATCGAATGGAAATGTGAAAACTGCGGATTTGTATTTTCAGGTCCTAATGCTCCTGAAAAATGCCCTGTATGCGGATTTCCAAAAGCACACTTTGAACAAAGAGCAATTAACTTTAAATAAGCTCTTTTTTCTTTTTTAAGTTACCAAATCATCACCAAAACATTATATATAAGTAACTGACACTGGTTAATATGGAGATGATAAAATGACTAAATTAAAAGGTAGCAAAACTGAAGAAAATTTAAAAGCAGCACTAGCTGGCGAATCTCAGGCACGTGTAAAATACGAATTTTACGCATCCCAAGCTAAAAAAGATGGTTATGTGGAAATAAAAGAAATTTTCCAGGAATCATCTGATAACGAAAAGGAACATGCTAAAATTTTGTTTAAATTACTGCACGGCGGAAAAGTACCTGACACTGTAACCAACCTTGCAGATGCAGCAGCAGGTGAACATGAAGAATGGACTTCAATGTATAAAGGATTTGCTGAAACTGCACGTGAAGAAGGTTTTTATGATATTGCAGACTTGTTCGATGCGGCAGGTGCAACCGAAAAAGCACACGAAGAAAGATACAATGCATTATCTGCTAAAATCGAAGCAGGTACAGTATTTAAAAAAGACGAAGAAATCGCATGGAAATGTAATAACTGCGGATACATCCACTATGGAAAGGAAGCTCCCGAAGTTTGCCCATTATGCGATAACCCACAAGCACACTTTAGAAAAAAAGATACTAGTTACATCTAGATACTTTTTTCTTTCTTATTTTTTTTAGTAAAATTTATATTGTACAGTCATAATATCATTATTAAAAGTGATATTATGATAGAAAATAATATTTGTCTTTTAACAGACAGTTACAAAGTAACTCATCACTATTTCTATCCTAAAGGCACGGAAAAGATTTATTCATACCTTGAAAGTAGGGTAGGTGCTGAGTTTAACAAAACAATTTTTTACGGACTTCAATATATTATTAAAAAGTATCTTGAAGGATGTGTGGTAACACAGCAAAAAATAGATGAAGCCGACAGGTTGATTTCAAATCATATCTGTCCGGGAATATTCAACAGACAGGGCTGGCAATATATACTGGATGAACATGACGGCAGACTCCCCATTGAAATTAATGCAGTTGCGGAAGGAACACCTGTTGACGTCAGTAACGTGCTGATGACAGTTGAAAATACTGATAAAAAATCCTATTGGCTTCCCAATTATCTTGAATCCTTGCTTCTGCAGGTATGGTATCCCTCAACAGTAGCAACATTATCTGCAGAGGTTAGAAAATTGTGTAATTTTTATCTTGAAGTCACAGGATCTCTTAAGGATAATCTTGATTTCATGCTCCATGATTTCGGTTATAGGGGTGCAACTTCAACTGAATCATCAATGCTTTCAGGTTCAGCACATCTACTTAGTTTTTCAGGAACAGACACCATTTCTGCACTGACAATACCTGAAAATTATTACAATAATCAGGATTTATATGGATTTTCAGTTCAGGCAACCGAACACAGCGTAATGACATCTCTTGGTCCGGAAGGGGAATTTTCACAAATCCTAAACGTAATTGACAATGCTAAAGATGGAGTCCTGTCCATGGTAATTGATTCATATAATTACCGTAACTTCCTGATTGAAGCGGGTAAATCAGGTTCACAGTTAAATGAAGCTATTTTAAACTTCCTTGACGTTGAAAACAACAAGATCGTATTCAGACCCGACAGCGGGGAGCCTGTTTCAACAACAATAGACTGTTTAAATCTGCTCTCAGAGGGATTTGGATGTCATTTGACAGATAAGGGATATAAGGTTTTTGACTTAAACATCGGACTTTTGTGGGGTGATGGTTTGAATTACCAGAAAATCCGCGACATTCTCTTTGCAATGAAATCCAATGGATGGGCTGCACAAAACATTATCTTTGGTATGGGTGGAGGTCTGCACACTGCTGTAAATCGTGACACACAAAGAAATGCTTTTAAATGTTCCGCACAGTTAAGGGATAATGTATGGTATGACATATTCAAAAATCCACTGGACTCCAGTAAAAAATCAAAAACCGGAAGATTTAAATTGATTAATGAAAATAATTCATTTAAAACAGTTCCGATTGGTGGTGACGGCGAAGACTATTTGCGTACAGTCTTTAGGGATGGTGAACTTATGGTGGATGATAACTTTGGTGAAATTAAAAAAAGAGCATTGAAATACTCAAATTTTTTATAGGTGATATATATGTGTACTGCAAGCAATTATATAACTGATAACCATTATTTTGGTCGTAACTTTGATTATGAAATTTCATATAAAGAAAGGGTAACAATTACTCCAAGAAATTATGAGTTTAAATTTAGAAAAATAGATGATATAAAATCTCATTATGCTATAATCGGCATTGCAGCAGGTATTGATGAGTATCCTTTATATTATGATGCATGCAATGAAAAGGGACTGGCTATTGCGGGTTTGAATTTCGCAGGCAATGCAGTTTATAGGGAATTTAAAGAAGGCATGGTGAATATTGCTCCTTTTGAGTTAATTCCATATTTACTGGGTAATGCATCAAATGTGGCTGAAGCACGTGACTTATTGGATGAAATCAACCTTGTTGATATAAACTTTGCTGACGAACTTCCACTTTCCCCGCTTCACTGGATGATGTCTGATGAAAAGGAAGCAATTGTTATTGAACCTCTAAAAGATGGTCTTAAAGTCTATGATAATCCGGTAGGTGTTTTAACCAACAACCCTCCATTCGATAAACAATTATTTTACCTGAATAATTACAGAGGTTTGTCCAATAAAAATCCTGAAAATATATTTGGTGGTGACATTGATTTGGATGAATATTCAAGAGGTATGGGTGCATTTGGTCTTCCAGGAGATTTGTCATCTGCTTCAAGATTTGCAAAAGTTGCATTTACCCGTGCAAATTCCTACTCGGATAGTGATGAGGCGGGCAGTGTTTCCCAGTTTTTCCATATTTTAGGTTCAGTTGAACAGCAAAACGGCTGCACATTTATTGATGACCCTGATTTATATGAATATACAATATACACTTCTTGTTACAATACAAACAATGTAATATTGTATTATAGGACATATAATAACTCACAGATTACTGCCGTTGATTTATATAATGAGAATCTGGAATCATCTGAGTTAATAAATTATCCTTTAATTAATGAAGAACAGTTCAATTTCATTAATTGAATTTTATATTTTTATATGATGAACATTAAATAATAAATATATATATAGCAGATGGAGGATTTGAAAGTGAAAATAAACCTGATTATATTATTTTCAATCATGTGTTTGATAATTTTAATTCCTCAAAGTTTTGCCGGAGACAATCAAACTGCTTTTGAAAATAATACTACTGAAAAAACCACAGATTACTATTTTGATGTTAATGCGGACAGTGATGGTAATGGAACTGAATTTAATCCTTATAATAACTTTACAAATGATCGAATTAAGGATAACTCCACAATCCACCTTGCCGGTGGAGAGTACAGTTTTTCCAGTCAGTCTAGATTATTTTCAAACATTTCATTTTATGGAACAAATCCTCATGATACTATTTTAAATGGAAACGGCACCAGTTTAACAATTAACGGACTGATAAATTTTAAAAACATCACTTTGACTAACTTTAACATAATCAATCAGGGAACTTTAAATGCTTCAAATACCTTTTTTACAAAACTTATTTCTTCATATCCTCCTAATGATGGAATAAATGATTTTGGAGGAGCTATTTATGCTATGGATAATAAAAACATTTATCTTGACAACTGCAAATTCTTTAATAATTCAGCCCAATATGGAGGAGCCATTTATGCTAGGGGAGGAAATTTAACAATTCTAAATTCTGTTTTTTACAACAACACTGCATATAACTTTGGAGGTGCAATACTGGCGGAAAATAGAGTTAAAATAATAATCAATAATACTCGATTCATCCGTGAGGTATCAGTTGATGACGGAGGTGGTGCAATATATCTTATATCTTCTTTCCTCAAAGCATTTAATTTAACAGTTGCAAACTGCTCATCCACCTACGGGTCAGCAATTACTGCTCTTAAATGTGATATGGATTTGACAGGTTCAACTTTCACAGGCAACATTGCAAAATATGACGGTGGAGCAATTTATCAGCTTTACGGATCTTTAATTCTTAACTCATCCAGATTTATCTCAAACACCGCTGAAAATGGTGCGGGATTATTCATTAACGATGTTGATGTAATCAATGTTACTTCAAACGAATTCATCAATAACACTGCCATTGAATATGGAGGGGCTGTTTACTCATTTTTAATGAATGTCTTTAATTTCACAGACAATACATTTGAAAATAACTCAGCATATCAATTTGTGAATGTTTACAATAAGACAAAGGTTAACCTGACAATAGGAAACGGTAATTATACAATTTATACATTAAACCAGACATTCAACTCAACAATTCCCTCCAGTTATGACCTGCGTGATTATGGATGGGTGTCACCAGTTAAAGACCAGCTAAAAGGAGGAAACTGCTGGGCTTTTGCAGCACTGGCAGCCCTTGAATCATGTATTTTAAAAGTATCTGGAGAGGTTTTTGATTTCTCAGAGGAAAACATTAAAAATCTAATGGCCATGTACTCTGATTACGGAAGAAAATTCTATAATACCAATGATGGTGGAAATGAGGATATGGCAATAGCTTATCTTACAAGCTGGCTTGGACCTGTAAGTGAAGATGACGATACATATGATGATATGAGCCATTTATCTCCAATATTGGATAGTATGATGCATGTTCAAAATATAGTTCTTCTTAAAAGAAACAATTTCACAGACAACGATGAAATTAAACAGGCAATCCTTAATTATGGTGCTGTTGCAACACTAATGTATTATGATGTGGGAATATATGATGGTAAGATTTACCATTACTATGATGGAAACAGTGCACCCAATCATGCAGTAACTATTGTCGGTTGGGATGATTCTATTAGTGTTCCTAAGGCTCCTGGAAAAGGTGCATGGATTGTTAAAAATAGTTGGGGTTCAAACTGGCCGGCAAGTTATAGTGGGGACGGATATTTCTATGTATCCTATTATGATACTGTCTTTGCAAACCCCGGATCATATTCATCCTATACGTTTATTTTAAATGACACTAAGCACTTTGATAAAAATTACCAGTATGACATTTCAGGAGTTACAGACTATTTCTACGTTGGACAGAGCACTATCTGGTATAAAAATACATTCAATGCCAGTGACAATGAATTCCTATCAGCGGTATCAACATATTTCAATGAAAAAACAGAATGGGAGTTGTTCATTTATGTAAACGGTAATATGCAGCTCATGCAAAACGGATCAAGCATTCCAGGTTATTATACAATTAATCTAAATTATCCTCTACCTCTTAAAAAAGGAGATCATTTTGAAATATTATTTAAAATAACTGTTGATGGAGATGTGGGATTTCCAATTTCTGAAATTTATTCTGTTACAAAATTATCATATGAACCTCAAATATCCTTTGTAAGCTTGAATGGCGACTATTATTATGATTTATATGACTTGAGTCATACATATCCAAACCATTCCTATGCAAGCCAGGTTGCTTGCATTAAAGGATTCACACAGCTGATTACATTAAACTCCACATTCGAACCTGTAAATATCACTTATGATTCACTCAACATGTATAATGTTACTTTAAATCTTCTGGATGAAATAAATAATTTGGTTAGAAATGGCGAAGTTACATTTAATGTAAACGGTGAAAATTACACGGTGGAAGTTTATAATGGAGTTGCATTTTTACAGATTCCATTTGTCTTGGGACTGAACAATATATCCTGGATTTTCAATTCTCCAAATTATTCCTCTTGTAGTGGAAACACTACTTTTGAAGTTCTGCCGGTAATTGTGGATTTAAATATTGATGTGGTGCAGGTGTTTAACAATACTTATATCAGTTTCACATGTTCACAGCCGTTGAATGAAAATTTAACCGTTGGTGTCAATGGAGTTAATCAAGTCCTTAAAATTATCAAC
>CACYBU010000069.1 GCA_902772665.1 uncultured Methanobrevibacter sp.
ATCATTCGTGTAATGTGTTCTGGAAGAATTAATCCTTCAATGATTTTCAAGGCAGTTCATGAAGGTGCAGACGGAGTATTTGTAGGAGGCTGTCATATTGGGGACTGCCATTATGATGCAGGTAACTATAAATGGTCTAGAAGAGCAAAAATCGTTGAAGACATTCTTGAAGAATTCGGAATCGAAAAAGAAAGATTCCGTCACGAATGGATTTCAGCATCAGAGGGTGAAAAATTCCAAAGAACAATGGAGGAATTTCATAAAACTTTGACTAAACTGGGTCCGTTAGAATTATAATCATCAAATAGCTAGCCATATGAAGTCTGAATAGTTATTTTCTAAATAACTATTCATCTCTTCCTAATTGTCTTTCTAAGATTAGTAATTCGTTACTAATGTTAGAAAGATAGTTAAATAGAGAATATTTGATTATTTTTCGAATTAATTATTTCTATGTTGATAATTTACATCATTAGCCAAATAACTATTAATTGATGGCATTACAATTAGTGGTTATCATTTTCTCCATCGATATAGAAATTAATTAATAAAATAAACGAAATTTATATGGTAATTCATGTAGGTTTCTTTCACTGTCTACAATAGCTATTGAAGTTATATCACTATATCTTTAATAGCTATACTCAATTTAATAAATTAATTATATTTCAAGTTTATTTTTTTTATTTAAATGAAAAAATAATACATAAAAAAATGTGATACTATGGTTGTAAAAATTGCAATAATTAAAAGTGGTAATATCGGTACTTCACCGGTTATTGACCTATTGTTAGACGAAAGAGCAGACAGACCAAATATCGATGTAAGAACATTTGGATCTGGAGCAAAAATGAACCCGGAACAAGTAGAAGATGTCGTACCTAAAATTGACGCATTTGAACCGGATTTTGCAATTTTCATCAGTCCAAACCCTGGAGCACCAGGACCTGCAAAAGCAAGAGAAATCTTATCTGAAAAAGATATTCCTGCTATTATTGTTGGTGATGCACCAGGTAAAGGTAAAAAGGATGAAATGGAAGAACAGGGATTAGGTTACATTATTGTAATGTCTGATCCTATGATTGGTGCAAAAAGAGAATGGTTAGACCCAACTGAAATGGCAATATTCAATGCTGATATCCTAAAAGTTCTTGCAGAAACTGGAGCATTAAGATTAGTGCAAAAAACCATTGACACTGTAATTGAACAGGCTGAAACTGGTGAAATTGAACTTCCAAAACTCATAATCACCGCTGAAAAAGCAGTTGAAGCCGCAGGATTTGCCAACCCATATGCAAAAGCAAAAGCAATTGCAGCATATGAAATGGCGGGTGCAGTTGCAAACCTGGACATGAAAGGCTGTTTCATGACCAAAGGCTTTGAAAACTTCATTCCATTAGTTGCTGCTGCTCACGAAATGGCTGCATGTGCCGCCAAATTAGCACAGGAAGCCAGAGAAATTGAAAAATCAAATGACACTGTTTTAAGAACTCCTCACATGAAAGAAGGAAATCCTGGTTGTAAAACTGACTTGATTAGTAAACCTGAATAAAGGTTTATTTTTTTTAATTTTTTTAGGGGGTTTCTAATGAAAATTTATGACGATAATCTAGATTTATATGGTCCTGACGGCAAAATCATTGAAGAATCAGTCCCATTAGAATCCATTAGTCCGCTTAAAAATTCTGCTATACAAGAAATGATTTACGATATTAAAAGGTCTTGTGCAGTCAACTTGGCAGGTATTGAAAAGGGTTTAAAGAATGCAGCAATGGGTGGAAAGGCAACTTATATTCCAGGCAGGGAACTGGATTTGGACATTGTTGACAATGCAGATTTAATTGCTGATAAGATTAAAAAGATTTTACTGGTAAATGAGGATGATGACACGACTGTTGAACTCATCAATGATGGTCAACAACTACTGGTTCAGTTACCGTTTCAACGTTTAAATGTGGCTGCGGATTACTCCGTTTCCACAATGCAGACAGGTGCTGCAACAATTCAGGCAATCATTGACAGTTATGATGTTAATATGTTTGATGCATCTACAATTAAAACTGCTGTAATGGGTGCATATCCAAGATCAGTTGACCTTTCAGGAGCCAATATCCGTGCTCTATTAGGTCCTCCTGTACTACTGGAAGGACTGGGATATGGTTTGAGAAATGTCATGGCAAACCATGTGGTTGCCATTACCAACAAACAAACTTTAAATGCAGCTGCACTATCTTCAATTATGGAACAAACTGCAATGATAGAAACTGGTGATGCAACAGGGGCATTTGAAAGAATGCATTTGTTGACATTAGCATATCAGGGTTTAAATGCTGATAATTTGGTATTTGATCTTGTCAAGGAAAACGGTAAGGGGACTGTCGGTACAGTAATTCAGTCTTTAGTCGGAAGGGCTATTGAAGATAATGTTATCCAGGTTGCCAAAAAGATGTCGTCCGGATATAGCATGTATGAACCTGTTGACTGGGCATTGTGGAATGCATATGCCGCTGCAGGTTTACTTGCTGCTGTAATTGTTAATGTAGGAGCTGCAAGAGCTGCTCAGGCTGTAGCTTCAACAGTATTATATTATAATGATATGTTGGAATATGAAACAGGCCTTCCAGGTGTGGATTATGGTAGAACTGAAGGTGTTGGTGTAGGATTCAGTTTCTTCTCCCATTCAATTTACGGTGGTGGGGGACCAGGTACATTCCATGGAAACCATGTAGTAACAAGACATGCGAAGGGAACAGCAATTCCTTGTGCATCCGTTGCAATGTGTCTGGATGCGGGAACACAAATGTTTTCAGTTCAAAGAACCTCAGCATTAATTGGAATTGTATATGGTACTATTGATAATCTTAGAAATCCAATTCCAAATGTAGCCAAAGTTGCAGGAGAAATTAAAGATAACTTATAGGTGTGTTTCGATGATTGAATCAGAACAGGTTAATGTAATTGATATTAAAATTATTCCAAATAGATTTTTAAAACCAGGCACTTGTGAAAAAATTCTAAATGAAATTTATGAATTGGAAGGAAACATGAGAGTACTTATACATGGTCCTTCTCTTCCCAAAAAGGTATTTTATGGTCCGGGCAAAGGCCATGAAGTAAATCACACAGACAGAAAAACCATTCAGGTTAAAGGAAATGATGTGGATTTAAGAATCATGGTTGGAGATATTATCATTACTGCAGATATTTCCAAATTCAATGATTTCATGGATAAACTGGAGGACATTCTCAACAATAATATGCCATGTGACTATACTGTATTGGTTGGAAGATTCACACGAACTAAAAGTACTATTTCTGATTATTTAAAATATGGTAATAGTTTTGAAAATCATATAGACAAACGTTACATTGGTTTAGTTGATTCTAGTGCACGGAGTTCTGAAACAGTGAAAGTTATAAAATAAATTTTATGGTGAATCTATGAGATATGA
>CACYBU010000070.1 GCA_902772665.1 uncultured Methanobrevibacter sp.
ATCATATCTTCCTTTGAAATTATCCGGGGAAACATGATGTCCTGGTTCAAAAGGACTTTCGGGAAAAATACTGGCATCCATTTAGTTATCTCCTTTAAAATGATTAATAATAGATATAAACCTTATCAATTATAAACATTTTCAAACTGACTCAATGAAAAAAAAACATATATCATCAAAAAAATAAGAGTATAAATGACAATAAAATATCTCATAGGATTATTAATCAGTGATTTAACTTATAAGAAACAATAATCATCTAAAAATGAAACTTTCAACATTTAAAGAACTTATTCCAACATTACCACCATCCATTGAAAAATAAGAAATCACAGAATATAAATATCAAATGACAAATTATATTTTTAGCATATTATTATACTATTATTTAGGTGATAAAATGAATCTCATTTTAATAATCATAATTGTAGCTATAGTACTTATAATTATTGGAGCAATTATACACATGTACAACAACCTGGTTGGACTTAGAAATCGTGTGAAAAACAGTTATGCACAGATTGATGTTCAGCTTAAAAGAAGAAACGATTTAATACCTAATCTGGTGGAAACTGTTAAGGGTTATGCAGCACATGAAAAAGGTGTTCTTGAAGAGGTTACCAAAGCAAGAACTGGTGTGATGAACGCATCAACCGTTGAGGAAACAAGTACTGCGGATAATCAGTTGACCGGTGCTTTGAAAACATTGTTTGCGGTTGCTGAAAACTACCCTGACTTAAAAGCCAACAGCAATTTCCAGCAGCTGCAGTCTGATTTGACAGATACCGAGGATAAAATTGCATATGCAAGACAGTTCTACAATGACGTTGTGTTGAAATATAATAATGCATGTCAGAAATTCCCAAGCAGCATACTGGCAGGAATGTTTGGTTTTCATGAAGAGGAATATTACCAAGTCCCTACAGGTGAAACAGCAGTTCCTGAAGTGAAATTCTAAAGGTGGGAATTATATGAATGTTAAAAAGACATTTATTATAATTTTACTTTTTTTACTATTATTTACAACCCTTTCAGCGGTTACTGCAGATGATGACAGGACTTACAGCATCACACAGGCCTTTGTTGATTTGACAGTTGAAAGTAATGGTATTCTGCATGTTGATGAAAGGTATGATTATTCTTTTGACGGTAAATTCAATGGTGTTTACCGGGACATTCCCCTGAAGCCCGGAGAGAGCATTGAAAATATACAGGTGTATGCTGACGGTGCATACTGCAGATATAAACAAACCGATGATGACGGATATAAGCACCTTAAAATCTATTTATATTCAGATAAGGCGCATACCAAGGGAATTAGAGACTGTGATGTTTCGGTTTATATCAGTTATGATATGAAAAATGTAGTTACTCTGTTTAATGATGTTGGAGGCCTCCAGTACAAACTCTGGGGAGAGGAATGGGATGTAGGTGTTGGAAGTGTTAAAGTTAACGTTAAACTTCCCGGAAAAACCGGCAGCGAATACTTCCTGAACCCTCAGGAATTCAACGCCTCAAGTGAGATGCAAGGTGATGTGATAAAGGCTGAATCAACATTCATTCCAAAGGGAGACTTTTATGAGCTTCTTGTCCTGATGCCTCTGGATGATTTCACTGATGCCACCTATGCAAAGCATGTTAACGATAACGGACGGGATATGATAAAGAAAAACCTTGAAGACAGTGTTAACGGACGTAATTTCTGGAACACAACATATATTGTTCTGGGACTGCTTTCCCTTTTAAGTCCTGTTGCAGCGGCAATAATCTATATCCGATACGGCAGGGAGCCAAAAGTGGATTATGATGGAATTTATGAAAGAGAACTTCCAAGTGATGATTCTCCGGAAGTGGTGAATGCTGTTTATGCAAAGGGAAGCATTGGAAAGCCGGATATGGATGGTTTTGAAGCTGTAATACTTAGCCTTATTGATAAAAAAGTTTTAAGTATTCAAACCGTAGCCAATGAAAATACCGGAACAAATGACATTTATATCCGATTCCATAAAGACATATCAGAACTTGAAGCCAATGAAAAAAGGGTTTATGAAATTCTTTACCACTTTGCCGATGGAGATACTCTGAATCTGTCAGCTCTGAACTCATCACTCTCATTTGAACGAGATGCAGAATGGTTTATGGATGAATACCATGCATGGCAGGAAAGTGTTGAAATCGAAGTAAAACAGAAAGTTGAAAGGGAATTCAATGATAAAGGTACAGTTCTTGCTTCAGGCCTGGGCATCGGCGGGCTGGTAATCGGAGTGATAATAGCAATTCTGGGATTCTGGAGTGAACTGAATTCAGGAATTTATGCGATTGCCGGAGGAATATTTCTAATTGTCTTTTCCGTTTTAATCATGAGGATGGCCGATGATAAATTCGGAAGATGGACCCCTGAAGGTCGTGTGATGTATCTCAAATGGAAAAACTTCAAGAAGTTTTTAAATGACAATAGTTTAATTAAAGAACACCCTCCGGAATCAATAGTTATTTGGAGAAAGTACCTAATTTATGGTGCGGCTCTTGGAGTAGCAGATAAGGTTTATGAAAACATGAAACTTCAGGAGAAAAATTTCGATTTCCGCAACGATGACATCTTCATATATCATTACTATGGAGGATACTATATGATGCATCATGCAATAATGAGCGGAGAGAAAACCGTAAGTTCCTCATCAGACACCGGTGATTTCGGCGGTCTTGGAGGAGGATCAGGAGGTGGAGGCGGTGGAGCATTTTAGCTTCCCGCATAAATTTTTTTAAAACATTTTGTAAAAAATATATTACATATCCTATGATAAAAAAAATGAAAAAAAGTTTATTTAAAATAAACTTCCCCTCAAATCAATCAGTTACTAACTGGAATCAGAAGGTAAATAAGGAATAAGCGCTGAAGCCAATCTGGATAGAGGCATTGTCTGAAGCCATACTTTTCCAGGACCCTGCAGTTTAGCAAAAAATAAACCTTCACCAAACATTATATTTTTAGCCCCTTTAACCCTTTCAATATCAAAGTCAATGGTCTCCTCCATTGCAGCAATATGACCCGGGTCAACAAGCAGTTTTTCACCAGGCTGCAATTCCTGTTCCACTACTTCACCGTCAACTTCTAAAAATACCATTCCGTCTCCTGAGAATTTCTGCAGAATAAAACCTTCACCACCAAATAATCCGGCTCCAAGTTTTTTTCGGATGTAAATGTCAACATCAACACTTTTTTCAGCTGCCAAAAATGCATTTTTCTGACCGATTATAGTGCTTGATCCATCTAATTTGAAAGGTAAAATTTTTCCAGGAGAATAAGCTGAAAATCCAATTTCCTGATTGTCTGATTGAGCAGTGAAGAAATTGAAAAATAAAGTATCTCCAGACAATACTCTTCCAAGCCCTTTCATGAGCCCGCCATCAGTACTGGTTTCCATTTCCATATCAGAAGTCATATAAGCCATTGCACCTGTTTCATTTTTCATGGTTTCCCCTTTCTGTAGTTTACACTTCAGTAAAGGAAAAGCACCACCAATTATTTCATATTCCATAATAATCACCTAATATTATTATATATTATACATTTTAAATTTTCATAATATATATTAGATTCGGTCAGTAATGATGAAATTAAAAAATATAATCCACATTAATATGGAGTATAATTTAGCAAATTACAAAAAACAAATAATATACAAACCATTTAAAGACTTTATAAAAAAGACACTTGTCTGTCGCACAAAAAAAGAAAAAAATTTGGTTTGATTATACTTCAGAGTATAACAAACCAATAGCTCTATTGTAGAAGAATGTAAAGTAAACTGCAAAAATACCTAATAAAACACTGCCGACAGTAGCATTTAAACCACTGATAAATCCGATAACAAATGCAACGATTACTAATACAACGGCAATAACAATGAAAGTTGCAATGAGTTTACCTAATCCTACCCTGGAAATGTCCCCAATAGCTTCTCCAATAGCTAAAGCTTCACCTAAACTATCAGATTTTGCTAATCTACATTTAGCCATGAAGTTAGCCAAAGCAAATACGATGAATACAATTATACTAATTATGAAAAGTATCCACTCTCTAAGGAAAAGACCTAAAACAAAAATAATAATTGCAGGAACAACGTAATAAACAATTGTAACAACAATTAATTTTAAAGCATTTAAAACTTGTCTTCCGAAGTCTATTCCCGGACTATCATCTCTTCTTTCAATACCATATTTTACAATGTCTAATGCATATCCTTCAATCAGGAACAGTACAAGAATAAAAACAATAAATCCGACAATACTCAATCCGCTGAAAGCAAAACCACCTAAACCTTTTGTAGAGACTGCAGCTGCAACTGAAAATACTGTTGCACCTCCAATAATTCCGGCAATTATACCTAAGACCACATATAAAACTAATGCTTTAATATTTTTAAACGGATATGATATAGCATCTCCTATTATATCACCTACACCCATTTATATCACCCTTTTTAACTTTTATTTAATTAATGAATTAAAACTCTTATGAGTCAGATTTTATTTTTATTACTCAATCAATATAAATATTGTGATAAAAACCGGTTTTATTATAAATAAAAGTGAAATATAGTGTAGGATCCTATAATTTTTATGAAAATTGTTTTTGACAGACATTTACAGTTCAATACAAAATGTTTTATCCCAGTTATCGAACATTATCAAGTTGAGAAAAACTATGTCTTTAATTGTTTTTACCAAAAAACAAAAGTTCAATGATTCTTTTGGATACAACTTTGTTTAACACTCTTTTTTTTGATTTTTTAATACTTTAAAGACACCATCTAAAATCATCAGTGCCCGGAATATTTCTTTTTTAATCAGTACTCCATAATACTTCAAATCACCTGACTGTGATTTTTATTTTCTTAAAAATCTTATTGTATGAATTACTTTTATAAGTTACAACTGCATGATACCTGCCTTTTTTATCCAATTTAGTAATCTTAAATATGGCTTTTCCCAGTCTATTGGTTTTTGCTTTGAATAACTTGCCCCGGATTTTTAAAGTAACCATAGCATTCTTAAATGGTTTATTTTTATCTTTTAATATTATTGAGTATTTTTTAATTTTTGTCTTGCGATTGAAGGATTTGTTTTTGGCAATGATTTTGGGTGAAACTTTTTTATCATTATTATCTTTAATATTACTAGTGTTTTTGTCCTGATTAACGTATAATGAATCACATCCGGAATTTATTATTCGTGTTGAATTTAAATTGGAATATATGTCACTTCCCGATTTAGCATTATTGTTAATGAAAACAGAATTTTTAATTAATGTATTGTTTTCGAATGTGCAAACTGCACCGCCATTTTCGTTTGATGTATTGTTTTCAAAATAGCAATTATCAACAGTTGCATTGAATGGAATATATATTGTGCCATATTGGAATATGAACCTAGTGTCAAAATCTATGTAAATCGCTCCGCCATTACCTGAGGCATGATTATTTATAAAAGAACAATTGTATGCTGAACCTTTAAAAATAGCTCCTCCATCATCAAAAGCATTGTTATTTATAAAAGAACAGTTGTATGCTGAACCTTTAAAGATTGCACCTCCGTCACCATCCACAACACCCGCATAATTATAAAATACTGAATTATTGATAAAAACACAGTTGAATGCTTTTCCCTCCTGCATTGCACCACCATAACCTGCTGAATTTGATATGAATGTTGAGTTAATTGCTAAACAATCGCAAATTGCACCCCCATAACCTGCAGAATTATTCTTAAATACACAGTTAACGGACTCACCAAACCAAATAGCACCTCCATTGCCTCCGCAATGATTAAAAGTGAAATAAGAATTGTAAACTAGACTTTTTAATGCTGCTCCTGCATCATGAGCAAAGTTGTTTGAAAACATTGAATCTGATACGTTAGAAGAGGAAACGGCCCCATCGTGAGCGGCTGAGTTTTCAATGAATGATGAATTAAAACAAATCACCCCATATAAAGCACCGCCTTCGCCATAAGCATAATTATTTGTGAAAGATGAATTCGAAACAGTGCATAGTCCATTGATTGCTCCACCGTTACCGCTTGTTTTACCGTTCGTAAAATGAATATTATCAAAAACAGCACAATTATACACTCTAAAAAATCGAGCGAAATTATTTGCATTCAGTGTATGATTATTTCCATGAATAATGACACTGCGATTTATAGAGATTCCCTCATCGAGATATCTGAAATCATGATTTAAATCAAATGTATAATCATCATCAAGATAAATTTCACTTTGATTATTGGAGTTTATCAGATTATCCAAATCGGAAAATGTTTTAGTATTTCCAGCTGGAACAAAAGTTGAGTTACAAGCATTGAGAGATGAAATTAATGAAAGAACTGATCCATAAACATCTCCCCCATTTAAAGCCGTGTTATTTATAAAAGTTGAGTTATATATTATAGCTATACAAACGGCACCACCATTTTCCACGGCTTTATTATTTTTAAAAGTGCAATTGTCAACAGATGAATTCCAGGCATGATCTCGCAATCCCCATACTGCACCACCCTCACAACCGGCAGAATTGTTTATGAAAATCGAATTGGATATTTTATCGCCGGAAAAAATATTGTTATGATGGCGATGAGAGCATACGGCACCGCCATTGATACCTGCAGTATTGCTAATGAAAATACATGAATCACATGACCCATCATAAACTGCACCTCCATATCTGGCTGAATTATTTATAAAAGTACAGTTAAATGCAAAAGCAGTGCATACAGCACCACCACATTCATAAGCACTATTATTTATAAAAGTACAGTTATAAGCATTTCCACCATACATCACACCCATGTCCCTTGCATAATTGGATTTGAAAGTGCAGTTAAAAGCATTAACATTAGAAGTGGCCCCACCATAACAATCAGCACGGTTTAACTCAAAAGTACAATTAAAAGCATTTCCACCATACATTGCACCACCATGGTCGGCATGATTGGATTTGAAAGTGCAGTTAAAAGCATTGACATTGTAGAGTGCACCCCCATAACATATAAGATTGTAGATGGGTGATGGGATAAGACCATATGTGGAAGAGGATACATTTCTACACCTTAGGGTATTTCGACAGTAATTGTCTTCAAATGTAGAGTTAATCACCAGCGACTCACCATAAATGGCAGAACCCTTATCTGAAGAACCCCCTCGAAAGATTATATTTTTAAAAACAACCGTTCCGTTAATAACCTTAAATATTCTGGATATACCATGTCCATCCAATACATGACCTCTACCATCAATGATAATAGATTTATTTATTATAATACCCTCTTCATCACGACCTATACTTAATGGGACTATAGTAATGCCCTCAGTTAAAACTCCATCATCAACACTACCATAGCCAATATGTTTATATTCATATTCCTTGGAAAACACATAATCCCTATCCAAAACCAGAATGTCTCCAGCATTAGTAATTTCAGAAGTTAAATCACTGAAAGTACCTGCATTTGGAGGATGTTTATAAATAAAGGTGCAGTTAATTATTACTCCATTACCTCCAGGCCAATAGAACATCCCCTCTTTTTGAAAATCAGATGCTATAATATGGAAATCCTTTGACTCATCGCATATGAAAAGGATATTTTTAAATGTGACATTATCTGAGAGTATGTTGAAAATCCTACTTGAATTACTTGCATTTATACAATAATTATTACCCTCAAGAGATATTGATTTATTGATGGAAATAAAATCAGAATTATCTAAATTATAGTTCTTATTTAAAATAAGAGTATCATTAGCATTATCTATTTCATTTTTCAAATCAATTCCAGAACCTATGCCTGAACTATTTTGATAAATCACATTACCAGAGTCCGTATTATTTTCTGCACTAGCAAGAGACATGGTTAAAAGCATAAAGAAACATAATAATACTATAAATATCCACTTTTTTTTCATCATAATACTTCACCAGAAATCTGAAAGAGTTTGACTAATCATACACCGTAGCATTAATCAGCTCATCAATCAGTTCAGTTAAAAGTCATATTATGAAAATTAGTGTAATTGTTAAGCATTTCACGCATTGTTGTTGGAGAGATATTATTCTTTCACTAAAACATGATTTTCAAAGCCAACAGTTATATTATATTGAATTCATCATATAAAAGTTTGGTGCCTCTCACCAAAATCTTGGATATGTATCAGGCTTCATAAACACTTTGGAAACATTAACCGCAAAACCTGAATCAGCATCGAGAATTTCATTTGAAGTCATCAAAGAGTTACCTGCACCGACCAGTTCCCCCTTAAGTGTTTCAATTGCTACAATATCATTCTTTTGAATATTATCTGCAAGTTCAGCGATTCCTCCATTAGCCAAATCAGCACCATGACAAACCGCATCAACTGCAGAATCCTTAATAATAATCTTCGGCAGGTAATCAGCAGCCCTTTCCATCGGCATTATTGCTTCGCGTAAGAATGATTCATCTCCATCTTCCTTCCAGAAGTGATATGCGTCAGTAACATCCTGAAGAGTTACCAGTTTATTTTTTTCATTGAATGAACCTACCTGAGTTCTTCTAAGCTCTGACATATGTGCACCAACACCCAATGCCTCACCTATATTATGACAGTAGGTTCTCACATATGTTCCTGCCTCACAGCCTATTCTAAAAAGCACATCACGACCTTCTATTTCATAAATAGTGGCATAATAAATATTGCGTGTTCTCATTTCACGCTTTACCGCAGATTTAACTGGAGGAAGCTGAAATATTTTACCTGTAAATTCAGCAAAAACTTCACGAATACTGTCCTGTGAGACATCCTGATGGAATGTCAGAAGGCAAACATATTCCTTGGGAGCTGTTAAAAGTAGTTGTATTGCACGGGTAGCGTCATTTAACCCAACAGGTAAAATCCCTGTCACCTTTGGATCCAATGTTCCCCCATGTCCGGATTTTTCAAGATTTAAAATGCGTTTAACCCAGGAGTCAATTTCATGAGATGTGGGACCGGAGGGTTTATCTAAATTGATTACTCCTTTGGAAATGTATTCTCCAATACTCCTTTCTTCAGGTTTGCATCCGAATTCAGGAGAAGTGAAACTTTTAGATTTAGTTACCATGTCAAATTTCATGAAAAAAACCTTAAAAAATAGTATAAAAAAAGGATATGAATAATAATGTTTAATTATTCACTTTTGATTTCTTTTATAAGTCAGCTAAAGCTGCTTTAATAGAGTCGATGTCACCGGAAACATCAATGGAATCTTCAGTTGGTTCCAAGTGAGCAATGTTACATCTTCTGTTTTTAACTGCTTCACCAACAACTTCCACAAAGTTTTCATC